>NZ_CAAAFS010000313.1:0-40724 GCF_900634755.1 Protofrankia symbiont of Coriaria myrtifolia | reverse complement strand
CACTAGCGGCGCAGCGGCACAGCGAGGACATGGCGGCGAACAGCTACATGGACCATGTCAGCCTGGACGGCCGGACGATGACCGACCGTGCGACCGCGTCCGGTTACCGTTACCGGATGCTGGGTGAGAACGTCGCGGCCGGTCAGAACAGCCCGGCGGAGGTGATGGACGGCTGGATGAACAGCCCCGGCCACCGTCGGAACATCCTCAACGGGGAGTTCACCCAGATCGGGGTCGGCTACGCGCGTGGCGGTAGTTACGGCATCTACTGGACTCAGGTTTTCGGCACGCCCGCCTGACAGGGAAACCGCGGGGGAAATGCAGGCTGTCGGAGCGGTCTGTCGAGTCTGCCGGTCACCGCGGCCGGTGCGGATTGACCGGTGGCGGTGACCGGTCGATCCGGCAACCCGTGCCGGCTCGGCAGGGCTGTGGCCCATGGGGCCTGTCGGCGGTTATGGGGCCTGCTGGTAGATGTGGACGTAGTCGATGTCGACGCTGCTGGGGAACTGAGTGGCGCTGTTGGGCGCACCGCCCCAGCTGGAGGAGCCGCCCACGTCCAGGTTCACCATCAGGTACATCTTTTCCGAAGGAACCAGGCTCGTCAGGTGACCGGTCTGCACGCCGTCGATGTAGAAGGTCAGCGATCCTGGCTCCCACCTGACGGCGAAGTTGTGATAGTCGGCGCTCCAGTCCGAGTGCCTGGTCTTGAACTGGTTCTCACTGCCGTGCCTGGTGTGCAGTGTCTGGAAGATGGTCGTCTGGTCCTCACCGATGAATTCCATGATGTCGATCTCATCGAGTGTGTAGGCCGGGTTGTACAGCCAGATCGCGGGCCAGAACCCCTTGCCCTTCGGCAACTTGGCGCGGACATCCACATAACCGTAGGTGAAGAAGTACCGCTGGTCGCTGTTTATGATGCCGCTGGTGTACGGAAACGTCCTGCCCTTGAAGTTGTAGGGAGCCCTGCTCGCGGTCAGGTGCGCCTTGCCGTCGCTCTGCGTCACCGCGGACGGCGAATAGCAGTTCTGCGAGCCGTGGTTGCCGGAGTTGGCCCCGCACTGGGCGCCCTGCCAGACGTTGGTGACCCACTTGGCGGTGTCCAGCACAGGTGCGTCGAACTCGTCGCCGAACACCAGGCGCCAGCTGTCGTCGAGCCCTGGTGGCCGCGTGGCGGGAGCGGGCGCGAGCAGCGGGAGAAGCGGATTCACCGCCGGCGGGGCCGGGGCCGGGGCTTGGGCCTGGGCCTGTGTGGGCGCTGCCTGCTGTGCCGGCCCCGCCGTGGGCGGTGCTGACTGAGCCGGCTGATCGCCCGCGGCCGCGGACGCGGACGCGCCGGGCGACGGATGCGCTGCCAGGTAGGCCTTGGCGGCCTGCTGCCCGATAGACGAAACAGACGGGGAGGACTCCGGTGACGTGGACGTGCGAGGAGCCTGGCAGCCCGCCAGGGCGACACCCACTGGTAGTGTCAACGTCATCGCCAGGAGCCGCCACCGAGTCCTGAATCTGGACTTGGTCGGTGCGGAGGACTGAAGTCTGGGCAACACGAGTCCTTACATGTCCGGTCCCCTCCGGCGGAGGGCAGCGTAACACGCCCCTGTGCGCACACCTAGCGCCGACAAGCGACGTTCCAGCATCCTAACAGGAGTAGATCTATTTTTAGGATGATATGTCATGATGGGCCCGTTTCTCCGCCGCCGGCCATCGTGTCTGGTCGCCGCGTCTGTTGGTAGCCGTCGTCCAGTACCGGATCCCCGATTTCGGGGAGCTCAGTTTCGCGTGGCGTAGCGCACAACGCCGTCCCCGGCGGTGGCCGCGACCAGTTGGTCGTGCTCCACCAGCAGGTCGAGGTGCGCCTCGATCTCGAGGACGGCCAGCGTCTGACTGGTCGTGTCGAGTTCGTCCAGTCGGCGTTCCCGGCGGGTCCAGCGCATCGCCGCCGCGACCTGGAACGCCGTTTCGGCACCCGCGCGAACATTGCGGGCGGCGGTGTCCAGACGGGCCTCGTGATGGGCCAGCAGCTCCTCGACCCGCCGGTGCACACTGGTGGTGACCGGGCCATGCGCGGGCAGCAGCAGTGTGTCGGGCAGACCGCCCATCAGCCGCAGCGACTGCAGGAAGCTGCGCAGCGGCGACGGTTCGGGCGCCCACTCGAACCCCAGCGACGGGGTGATGTGCGGTAACACATGGTCGCCGGCGAACAGCAGGCCGTTGGTGCTGTCACGGAGCACCACATGGCCGCGGGTGTGCCCCGGGGTGGCGAGGACGTCGAGCTTGCGCTCCGCCAGGCCGACGACATCGCCGTCGTCGAGCCAGCTGTCGGGGGGACCCCACGGCGCGTTCTGCGAGTGGTCCGTCTCGTGCACCAGGTATCGGGCGTAGCGTTCGGCCAGCTCGGGGGCACCGCAGCGCAGCAGCATCGCGATCTGCGGGCGGGTGAGGACCTCGGATTTCTCACCGGCGAGTATCGAGTGGTGCTCCCCCCAGCCGATGCTGACCTTCGTCCCGAACCGCGCGCGCAGGGCGAGGGCCTGGGTGTAGTGGTCGTGGTGCGCGTGGGTCACCATCACGCGGGAGACGTCGTCGAGCTGGTAGCCGAGCGTGCTCAGAGCGGTGGCCAGCGCGGATTCGGTGGACGGCATGGCCCACCCGGAGTCCACCACGACCAGGCCGTCGACGTCCGGCACGACGTAGACGTTCACCGCGCGCAGACCGCTGTACGGCAGCGGGAGCGGGATGCGGTAGACCCCGGCCGCCACCGGGTGTGCGCCGGGCTCCGTCCAGTCGTCGGGTTGTTCGTTCGGCGGCGGTGGCACGCACGTCTCCTCGATTGGTTCTTCGGCTGGTGGTCGCGGCGTTTTCGATCTGTCTAAAGATAATTGGAATTAATACGATTTTACTGTGCTGATCGGTCACCTGCCTCCCGATCGCGCCAGTTTCGCCGGCAGCACGCGAATGACCCAGGACGCGAATAGGCCGTGATGCCCCGCCCGGTGGCCGGTTCGTTGTCGACGACGGACATGCCCGCGACGCTCCCGGCCGGATCGAGCCGCCGCCAGTGTCCGCCGCCGGCCGCGCTGCTCTCAGCCTCCGCCGTAGGTGGATTCCGTCGTGATGACAGCGCTTTCCACCTACAGGCGCGGAAGCCGTAGGTGGAAAGCGTCGCGATGGCAGCGGTTTCCACCTACAGCCGGCGGCTACCGGCCAACGCGGGTATCGGGCAGCCGGGGCGGTGACAGACAGCTGTCCGCGCGTCGGGTTCGACGTCGGAACGCAAGAGCCCGCCCCCGACCGGCGCGCGGCCGGGGGCGGGCTCTGGGAGGCCGGGCCGTGGCAGCCAGGCAACCAGCCCGTCACCACGGCGGCGGGCCGCGGGCGACGGGCTGTGGGTGGGGGACGCGGGTGACGGGGCATGGATCCGGTCAGGCCCACTTGCCGGCGACGACACCGGCCATGTGGTTGAGGAGCAGATGGGCCGCGAGCTGGGAGATCTGGTCGAGGCGGTCCAGCGGGGGACTCACCTCGTTGATGTCGATGCCCACCACGGGGACGGCGCCGCTGATCTCGAAGACGGCGTCCGCCACCTCGTGGGTGAGCAGACCGCTGCCGTTCGGGACGCTGGTGCCGGGTGCGAACGCCTGGTCCAGGCAGTCGATGTCGACGGAGATGTACACGCCGTCGGTGTCCCGGGACACATGGCTGATCGCTTCTTCCAGAGTCTCCCACCAGCCACGCCGACGGATCTCGTAGGGCGTGCGGACGAGCACCCCCTGCTCCTCCGCGGAACGCATGTAGTACTCGGAGTAGATGGGGGCGCTGATGCCGGGCTGGGCGGTCACCGAGTAGTCGATGACATCTTCCAGGGTCTTCATCCAGTGGCCCGAGTGTTCCTTCCTGGGGATCGGCGGGCGGGCGTCGAAATGGGCGTCGAAAACGATCAGTCCGAATCGCCGGCCCGGGTTCCGCCGGAGCAGGCCGCGGAAAATCGGGTCGGCGATCGAGTGGTCACCACCGAGAAAGACCGGATGCTGTTCCGGGGGAATTCCGGCCACGGCTTCGGTGATATTCGCGTAGGTTTCCGGCAGCGAGTGGACGACGTCGACCCGGCCGAGGTCGACCAGTCGGACGTGGTCCAGCGAGACTCTTTTATCGGTGCAGTAGAGGGAGAACCCGTTGAACGCGGTCCGAATGCCCTCGGGCCCGAAACGGGTTCCCGGTCGATGGCTCACCGCGTAGTCGAACGGGATCCGCAGGAACGAGAAGACGGCGTCGTCCGGCGTGGTCTGGTCGACCCAGCTGTCGGCGACCCAGCATATTGTCGGGTCGTCGACGACCTTCGTGTGCATCGTGCGTTCTTCCTCTCGCCGGTATCTTCTCGCCTACGGCTTCGCGGGCGCCTGCGCGGGCAGCGTGTCGGCGGGGCGGGCGCCCGCCGGCAGGATTTCCACGTCGACCGCCCGGCTGCGGGCACCCCGCCGGTGGATCTCGACCTGTGAGATCTCGTCCAGCGCGTTCTCCATCACCGGGTCGGCTTCGTGCCGGTTACGCCAGTGCAGGTACTGCTCGGTCTTGCGGTCCATCGGCCCGAGATCGACGCCCCGCCACTGGCGTTCGCGCAGCAGGCAGAAGCCGTTCTGGTCGGGCTGGCGCACGCGCCGGGCATAGGTCGACTGCCAGATGTCGGCCAGGCTGTCGTGGCGCAGATGGCCCAGCAGGCGGCCGAGGCCGTTGCAGTCGTACACCTCGCCGAAGAGGTTCACGAACAGGCCCACGTTGACCTGGCGGCACCGGTAACCGCCCCCCATGGGCCGGCTGGGAACGTATTCCAGGCCGTATTCCTCGCGGTCGATCCGGGTCATGAACTCGATGAGCTCGTCGGCCCGCCGCTTCTCGAAGAGAACCTGCCGGTGGTCGGCCATACCCTCGGGAATGAGGGTCATGATGTAGTTGTGCACGTTGTTGTCGCGGCACCAGCGGAAGATCGTGTCGATCTCCTCCATGTCCTGGAAATGCAGGGTCACGACCATGTCGATGGCCATGCGGGTGGGTATCGTCGAGGCGAATCCCCGTTCGACGAGCAGGTGTAGCGCCCTGGTGGCGACCCTGCCGTAGCCCTTGACGCCGACCATCTTGTCCTGCACCCGTGGGTCGTCGGAGTTGTGCTTGATGAAGATGGTTGCGCCGAGCCGGTACAGCCGGTCGATCGTCAGCTCGTTGAGATGCCAGCCGCTGGTGAAGACGACCGGGATCATGCCGTTGTCGTGGATGTACTCCAGAATCTCCCAGAAACCGGGATCGATCATCGGTTCGCCCGCCCCGGGGAACTCGATGGTGGTGGCTCCGAGTTCCCTGGCCTGGCGGATGATGTCCTTGTGCTGTTCGGTCGTCAGCTCGGTGCGGTTCGGCACGTCGCTGTAGCGGTCCGGGGTGCGGTCGCAGTAGAAGCACTTGAGCTGGCACTCGCCGGTGAAGTCCATGTCCAGGTGCAGCATGCGTGCATGCGCCTGTGCCTCGGCTACCGTGCTTTCGCAGTAGTCGGTGCCCCTGGCCCAGAGATCCTCAATTCGCTGGCGGGCCGCGACGATGTGCGGCAGGTTCTTCCGATCGGCCACGGTGATGCTCTTGCCCATGGGTTCTCACGCCCTTTCTCCGGTGGATCCGGCGCGGCACCAGAACGGTTGACGCCCGGTCCGCCGGTCAGTTCACGACGGCCTCTTCCCGTTGCCCGGTTCCCGCCGGTTCGCCGGGACGTTCCCGAAGCAGGAAACGCTCGTTGCAGTGCATGTGGACGAGGGCGACCAGGAGCAGTGCGATACCGGCGAGCTGGGGGAGCGCAAGTCGTTCGTCGACGAGCAGATACGCGGCGAGCCCCGCGACGACGGGATCGAGCATGCCGATGACCGTCGCCGGGAACGCGTCCACCTGTCGCAGTCCGCGCAACAGCAGCCAGTACGGCACGACCGTGGCGAAGACCCCGATAAAGAGGATGTAGGCAACGGTGGACGGTCGATAGTCGATCCGGTCGAGCGGGAGGACGGGGACGAGTACGAGCCAGCCGACCGCCGACATCACGAAGGTGTGAAAAGTGAGGGTCGTTGTCTCAAGGTCGAGTCGTCGTGCCCGGTTGCCGGCCATGTTGTAAAGGGCGAAGGCGAGCCCGCACAGCAGCCCGGCCGCGAGCCCCAACCGGTTGGCCCGGAAGATGTCGGCGTCGTACGCGCCCGTGAGCAGATAGCAGCCGAGGACGCTCATACCGAGCACGGTGACGCTAGCCCGGTTGAGCAGATGAGTGCCCTGGCCCAGCCCGATCAGGATGACGAAGACCGGTGCCGTGTACTCGAGCATGATGGCGACGGCCACGTCGGTCCTGCTGATGGCTATGTAGAATGTCAGGTTCACCATGATCAACAGGATCGTCATGATGCCGAGATGCCCGAGCTGGGCCCGATTCACCGGGAGGATTCTGGCGCGCGCGAACACGATGACCGGGACAAGCGCGACGGCCGCGCAGAAAGAGCGCAGAGCGGTCAGCGAAACCGCGGACATATTGTCGTTGAACAGCACCTTCGCGACCGCGCCTGCGAGCCCGAAGAGCGCCGACGCCGCGGATATGCACAGATAACCCGACAGCGTCCGCTGAGATTTCTCCACGCCCGCACGTGTCATGTCTGGGCGTCTCCTCGCCATCAAATAATGCGAGGGGAACGGCAGCGCGTAACAGGTTAGGAGCAGAGCCGTGTTCGGGTCAAGGAATCCTAATCATGATCTTGCCGAGTGATGCCGGCGAGAATGGTTCGACCTGTCCGCGGGAACGTGCTTGACGCTGGCTGGCGTAAATTTCCGATACTTTCCTGGTGATCTTGAAGAGATCTCCGGGTGGGTGCGGCCTCCACAGGAAAGTACCTGACCGGCGGTGGACGCTCGCCACAAGGACGCCACAAGACTGGCATAAGACTGGCATAAAACCGACGCAGGACCGGAGCGGGAACAGCGCAGGGGCGAACGCGGCCGGACGTGCGTGTACGCGCCCGGTACAGGCTGGCGCGGGGCCGACACCGCGGCTGGGGCGGGCAGCGCGGACGGCGTCCCGCGCCGCCCAGGCGGGGCCTCCTGCATCCCTCCCGCATCCCTCGCGCCGCTGTCCCCGCGCTTCCTACGTAGTGGTCAGGTCACGGCGCAGAAACGAGGCGAGCGCGCCGAGGCCGGCGAGCAGCCCGATGCCGACCATGACGGCTGCCGCGACCGGCCGGAACGGCTGGGCCGGCACGAGGCCGACGTGGGCGAAGGGAGTGAGGTCGAGCAGCCACCGCGGTGGGCTGAGCAGAGAGCCGACGAGCTGCCAGAGGAAGGTGACCGCGACCAGACCGTAGGCGATGCCGCTGGCGGCCCGGGGCACGAGCGCGTAGCCAAGGGCGCCGAGGCCGAGGAACAGGCCGGCGGTGGGAAGGGTGTTGGCACCGGCTTCGAGCAGGCTCGGCAGCGCGACGCGCACACCGGAGGCGGCGGCGCCGGCCCAGGCGGCCAGGCCGGCGGTCAGGGCGATGGCGGTGGCGGCAACGCCGGCGAGCACGAACCGTCCGGCGAGCCAGCCCCCGCGGGAGAGCGGCTGCGCGAGCAGGGTTTCCAGATGCTGTGCCTCGTCCTGACGCAGGACGCCGATCTGGACGCAGGCGAACAGGCTGACCGCCAGGGTGACGAACAGGAACAGGAACGCGAGGTAGCCGGTGGGCGTGAGGATCGACCCGGAGCCCAGTTTGGCGATCTCGCGCTGCACGTTCTGCGGCACGTCGGCGCTGGAGATGCTGTGCGAGACCGTGCCGAGGACGAACATGAAGATCGCTACCGTGCCCAGCCACGCGGCGAGGACGCCGCCCTGGCCACGCAGCGCCTGCGACGTGGTCGACCGCAGCAGGTGCAGCCAGGGGTCGGCGCTGTCGCGGCTGGGCAGCAGCCCGGCGCCGATGTCGCGTCCGCGGACCAGGCGGGTCGCCACGGCCAGCAGCACGCCAGTGACGACCACCGGCAGGAGCAGGACCAGCGGCCGGGCCCCGGTGAGGGGACGCAGCTGCTCGGCCCACCCCAGCGGGGTCAGCCAGCGCAGCCAGCCGAGCCCGGCGACGGTGTCGGCGAGGACGCGCAGGAGCAGCAGCACGCCGGTCACGGCACCGCCGAGGGCAAGCGCGGCGCGCCGGGACGCGGCGAGCTGGCCGGCCAGCGCGCCGATACCGGCGCAGGTCACCGCGACCGACGCGGCCGCCGTGGCCAGGCAGGCCGAGCCTGCGACGGGGAGCCCGGTGACGACAAGGCCGGCGAACTCCGCGAGCCACAGCGCCCCGACACCGGCGGCGATCGCCGTGTAGGCGGCGGTGTACAGGACGCGGCGGGAGACCGGGCCGGCGAGCAGGTGGTCGGTTCGGCCGCTGTCCTCCTCGGCGCGCGTCGCCCGCACGGCGGCGAGCAGCCCGAACACGGCGGCGGCGATCGCGAGCACGCCGCCGACCCGCCAGGCGGCGTAGCCGGCGATGGTCTGGATCTGGTGGGGCTGCCCGTAGAGCAGCCGTAGGCCGGTGTTGTCGGCGAAGCCGCGGGCGAACGCCAGCCGGTCGGCGGTCTCGGGATAGGTGTGCCGGTATCCGACCGGTTGGACGTAGGAGTAGACGGCGAAGAGGTAGGCGAACACGACGGTGCGGGTCCGGGCGTCACGTAGGGCCCGCCCGGCCAGCGGGACCATCACGCCACCACCGCGTCCGCGTCCGGGTCCCGGCCAGGAGCGGGGTGCCGCCGGCACGGCCGGCGGGGCCGTCACGGTGGGGTCAGTCATCGATCCTGCCCCGGGCCGGGTCGGCGTAGTGGTGCAGGAAGATCTCCTCCAGGGAGGGCTCCTGGCTGGTCAGGGTCGCGACCGGGTGCCCGGCGAGCGCCGCGATGACCGGGCCCACACCCCCGGTGGTCCGCAGCCGCAGGCCGCTCGGGCCGACCGGCTGCACCTGCACACCGGGCAACGGCGGCAGCTGGGGCGCCGGGCCGGTGAAGGTGACCTCGACGGTCTGGGCGTGCAGGTGCCGCAGCTGGGCCAGGGTGCCCTCGTCGACCAGCCGGCCGCGGCGCAGGATGCCGACCCGGTCGCAGAGGGCCTCGACCTCGCTGAGGATGTGCGAGGAGAGCAGGATCGTCTGGCCGCGTGACCTGGCCTCCTCGGCGCAGTGGCGGAACTCCACCTCCATCAGCGGGTCCAGGCCGCTGGTCGGCTCGTCAAAGATGAGCAGATCGGCGCGGGTGGCCAGGGCCGCGATCAACTGGACCTTCTGCCGGTTGCCCTTCGACAGCGCACGTACCTTCTTGCGCGGGTCGAGCTCGAAGCGGCTGACCAGTTCGTCGCGGTAGGCCACGTCCACCCCACCGTGCAGGTGAGCCAGAAACTCCAGTGTTTCCGTCCCGGTCAGTGACGGCCACAGCGCCGGTTCGCCGGCGACGTAGGCCACCCGCCGGTGCGCGGCGACCGGCTCCGCCCAGGCGTCGATCCCGAACAGGCGGGCCCGGCCGGCCGTCGGGCGGTGCAGCCCGAGCAGCAGCCGGATCGTCGTGGTCTTGCCTGCGCCGTTCGGGCCGAGGTAGCCGTATGCCTCACCGGGCGCGATCGCCAGGTCGAGCCGGTCGAGGGCGACGGTGTCGCCGTAGTGCTTGGTCAGGCCCTCGGTGTAGATTGCATACATGATCTTTACATTCTACGGAACTTTCACGATTTTATGAACATAGTGAAGGCGGCGAAGTGAAGGCAGCTGAAGGACGCCGGCCGGAGGGGGATCCGCGAGCGGTGGAGCGGTTCGTCGAACGCTTCGCCGGAGCGCTCGTGGACGCCGGCATGCCGCGGATGCCCGCGCTCGTGTTCGCGGCGTTGCTGGCCACCGACGACGCCCGGCTCACCGCCGAGGAACTCGTCGACCAGCTGCGGATCAGCCGGGCCGCCGTCTCCGCGGCCGTGCGCTATCTGACCGGTCTGGGCATCCTGCGCCGTGAACGCCAGCCGGGCTCCCGCCGGGAGCACTACGTCTTCGAGGACGACAGCTGGTACGAGATGGTCGCCCGCCGCGAGCAGGTGCTCGACCGGTGGATCGTCACCGCCCGGGCCGGTATCGACGCGGTCGGGGCCGCCAGCCCGGCCGGCACGCGGCTGGCCGAGTCGCTCGCGTTCTTCGAGTTCCTGCAGGCCGAAATGCCAGCCCTGCTAGCCCGCTGGCGCCGCCAACAGGCCCGCCCAAGCTAGTGGTACTTCGTCCGCCACGGCAAATATCCGGCCCAACAGCGTGGGCGTCGAGGATCAGGCCCGGTCAGTGGGTGCGGGGGAACAGGCGGGCGGGGAAGGGGTCGGCCCGCCCAACGGAGCCGCTGGCGAGGCGGGTGCCGTACCCGCCGGAGGGGGCGACCCGCCGGGAACCGGAAAAACCCGGGTTCGAACCTGCGTAACCCGACGAGGAATCTTTGCCTGACTTGGGTGACAGAATCGAACTCAGAACCAGCGAAAGGCAGTCGACCTGTGCCCCAAAATAGCTAGTCTGAGTGAGAAGCACTCGATTTATGAACTCTCTATAACTAAGATACTACGCTGTGTGCCCCCGGCAGGATTCGAACCTGCGCACCTGCCTCCGGAGGGCAGTGCTCTATCCCCTGAGCTACGGGGGCTCCAGGACGACGGGTCTTACCGTACCAGGCCCGTGGGGGTAGTCATCCGGCCAGGTGGCCGTAAGCTCCGGATGTGTACTGCGAAGCCCCGCGCGTCCTCGTCGTCGACGACGACGCTGTGATCCGCCAGCTTGTGGTGGTCAACCTCGAGCTGGAGGGCTTCGAGGTGTACACCGCGGTCGACGGCTTCGACTGTCTGGAGCGGGTCCGGGCCGTCGCGCCGCATGTGATCACGTTGGACGTCATGATGCCGCACCTGGACGGCTGGGACGTGGTCGCCCGCCTGCGCGAGGATCCCGCCACGGCGGACATCGCGGTGATCCTGCTGTCCGCGCGCGCCCAGGCCGCGGACCTCAGGCGTGGGGAGCGGCTGGGGGTGGACTACTACCTCACCAAGCCCTTCGATCCGGACGAGCTGATCGGGGTCGTGCGCCGCCTCGCCGCCGGCCGTGACCAGCCGGTCTGAGGCCACGGCCGGCCTGTCCGAGGTTCGGTAGCCCGGCCGGGACCGTTGCGCGCCGATAGCATCACGCCATGACCCCGGCCGATCTCGCGGAAACCCTCCGGGCCATCGTCTGCGATCTTGTCGCCGACGATGAGCTCGACGTGGAGGCACCCACGATGGTGCCGGTCGAACGTCCCAGGATCGCCGGCCATGGTGACTACACCACCGCGATCGCCCTCCGGCTCGCCCGGCCGGCGCGGCGGCCACCGCGGGAGATCGCGGAAGCGGTCGCGGCCCGGCTTCGGCTGGATCAGGCGGTGTCCGGCGTCGATGTCGCCGCTGGCGGCTTCCTGAACATCCGGCTGGCGAGTGACGCCCGCGGAGAGATCGCCCGGATGATCGTGCGGGCGGGCGACGGCTATGTCCGTGACACCGCGGCCCGTGACACCGCGGCCCGCGGCGTCACGCCCGGTCGCCCGTGGCCGGATGGCGATAATGATCACGCCGGCCGCCGTGACGGCGACGATCACGCTGGCGGCGTGCGCGCCGTAACCGGTTCGACGGCCGACCCGACCGACCTGGCTGACACTGGCCTGGCTGACCTGGCCGATCTGGTGAGCACGGTCGGAACGGACGCGGCCCGTTATTCGCTTGCCCGCCTCCCACCGGGCAGCGCCGGCGCGCGCGATATCGACCTCATCGACCTCGATGTCATTACCAGGCAGGCCAACGGCAATCCGGTTTTCCGCGTCCAGTACGCTCATACTCGGATTTGTCTGCTGCTGCGTAATGCCGGGCAGTTGGGGCTGGGGGTGGATGTCGAGGGCGCGGACGTGTCCCTGCTGACCCATCCGCGTGAGGGCGATCTGCTGCGGGCGCTGGGTGATCTGCCGAGGGCCGTCGCGGCCGCGGCTGAGCTGTGGGCACCGTACCGGGTCGCGCGTTACCTCGAAGAGCTTGCCGATACCTACCATCGTTTCCACGGGGTATGCGAGGTGCTGCCCCGTGGAAACGACGCGGCAGGGGCGCTCACCGGGGCGCGGCTGCTACTCGCCGACGCGACCAGGATCGTGCTTGCCGGGGGTCTCCACCTGCTGGGCGTGTCGGCTCCGACGAGGATGTGACTGTCGTGCGTGACCAGGCCCGTTCACCCGTCCGCCAGCCGGCGCCCACCGGCGGCTGTGCCAGCGCGTCCGTCGGCGCCACGAGGTGTCTTGTCCCCACGTCGGCGCGGCCGGCGCCGACGCTCCCGACGGGAGCGACGCACGGTGGGCATGGTCATGGTGGGGCAGGCCATGGTGAGAAATCCGGTGAGGAATCCGCGATGAGGAACCGGCGATGATGAGGATTGCGCTGCTGGGGTGTGGTGTGGTCGGCAGCGACGTCGTCCGGCTGCTGCACACCCATGCCGAGGATCTCGCCGCCCGGGTGGGCGCGCCGCTGGAACTGGCCGGCGTGGCCGTCCGCCGCCCGTCCATCGCGCGCGACATCCCAGTCGATCCAGCGGTTTTCACCGGGGACGCGGCGGCGCTGGCGACCCGGGACGACATCG
Organism: Protofrankia symbiont of Coriaria myrtifolia; assembly: GCF_900634755.1. Taxonomy (NCBI): domain Bacteria; kingdom Bacillati; phylum Actinomycetota; class Actinomycetes; order Frankiales; family Frankiaceae; genus Protofrankia; species Protofrankia symbiont of Coriaria myrtifolia. Next base: position 28,050 of record NZ_CAAAFS010000313.1, on the reverse strand, counting down.
ACATCGTCGTGGAGGTGGTCGGCGGCATCGAACCGGCCCGCGGCTGGCTGCTCGCCGCGCTGCGCGCGGGAAAGTCGGTGGTGACGGCGAACAAGGCGCTGCTGGCCACCCACGGCGCGGCCCTGTACGACGCCGCCGCCGCGCACGGCGTGGACCTCTACTACGAGGCGGCGGTCGCCGGCGCGATCCCGTTGCTGCGCCCGCTGCGGGAGAGCCTCGCCGGTGACCGGGTCCGCCGGGTGCTCGGCATCGTCAACGGCACCACCAACTACATCCTCACCCGGATGGACGAGACCGGCGCAGGCTTCACCGAGGCCCTTGAGGAGGCGACCGCGCTCGGATACGCCGAGGCCGACCCGAGCGCGGACATCGACGGCTTCGACGCCGCCGCGAAGGCGGCGATCATCGCGCAGCTGGCGTTCCACACCCGGGTGACCCTGGACGACGTCCACCGGGAGGGCATCGGCGACGTCACCGCCGCGGACATCGCCAGCGCCCGCGCCATGGGCTGCACGGTGAAGGCGCTCGCCATCGCCGAACGGTCGGTGGAGGCACCTGGAGTAAGCGTGCGCGTGCATCCGGCGATGATCCCGCGGGCGCATCCGCTGGCGGCGGTCCGGGACGCGTTCAACGCGGTGTTCGTCGAGGCGGAGGCGGCCGGCCAGCTGATGTTCTACGGTCGTGGGGCCGGTGGCTCGCCCACGGCGTCCGCGGTGCTCGGCGACCTGGTCGCGGTGGCGCGCAACCGGCTGGCCGGCCGGCGTGGCCCGGGGGAGTCCGCCTACGCGGCCCTGCCCGTCCTGCCGATGGGCGCGACCGTGACGCGCTACCACATCAACCTGGACGTGACGGACAAGACCGGGGTGCTCGCCTCGGTCGCCGCCGCGTTCGCGCGCCAGGACGTGTCCATCCAGAGCGTCCGCCAGGACGGTCACGGCGACGACGCGAGTCTGGTCCTGATCACGCATGCGGCCACCGACGCGGCCCTGGCCGCGACCGTCGAGGAGCTGCGGGAACTGGACGTCGTCCGCGCCGTCGCGAGCGTGATGCGGGTCGAGGGAGGTGAGCTGTGACGACAACATCGCGCGCGGCGACAGCGCCGACGACATCCCCAGAAGGGACGGTGCCGACCGAGTCGCGTGCCGCGACGGCGCCGACAACGGCACGAGCGACCGTGGCGGCACTCGCGGCCGGGGAGGCAGGGGCCGCCGGAGGAGCGCACGCCCCCGAGGCGCCCCCGGCCGCCAGGACGCGACGGGTGTGGCGGGGAGTGATCGAGGAGTACCGTGATCGGCTTCCGGTCTCCCCGGACACGCCGGTTGTCTCCCTCCGGGAGGGCGGGACCCCGCTGCTGCCCGCGGCTCACCTGTCCGACCTGACCGGCTGTGATGTTCATCTCAAGATCGAGGGTGCCAACCCGACCGGTTCGTTCAAGGACCGCGGGATGACGATGGCCATCAGCCGTGCGGTCGAGGCGGGTTCCCAGGCGGTGATCTGCGCGTCCACCGGCAACACCAGTGCCAGCGCCGCCGCGTACGCCGCTCGTGCCGGGCTGACCTGCGCCGTGCTGGTGCCGAACGGCAAGATCGCGCTGGGGAAGCTGGCGCAGGCCCTCGTCCACGGGGCTCGCCTGCTACAGCTCGACGGCTCCTTCGACGACTGCCTGCGGGTCGCCCGCGAACTCGCGGACACCTTCCCGGTCACCCTTGTCAACTCGGTGAACCCGTTCCGCCTGGAGGGGCAGAAGACCGCCTCCTTCGAGATCGTCGAAGATCTGGGCTCGGCTCCCGACGTCCACTGCCTGCCTGTCGGAAATGCGGGAAATATAACAGCTTACTGGCGCGGCTACGTCGAGGAGGACGCGCGCAGCGGCGCCGGCCGGCCTCGCATGCACGGTTTCCAGGCGGCCGGTGCCGCCCCCATCGTGCGCGGCAGCGTGGTGGACCGTCCGCAGACGATCGCCACCGCGATCCGGATCGGCAATCCCGCGTCGTGGGACCTTGCCGTGCGGGCCCGGGACGACTCCGGCGGCGGGATCGACGCGGTGACCGACCGGCAGATCCTCGCGGCCTACCGGCTGCTCGCGCACCGCGAGGGCGTCTTCGTCGAGCCCTCCAGCGCGGCGAGCGTCGCCGGGCTGTTGCAGGCCCGGGCAGCGGGCCGGGTCGAGGCCGGCGAGCGGGTGGTGTGCACCGTGACGGGCAACGGGCTGAAGGACCCCGAGTGGGCGATCAGCGGGGCGGCCAGGCCGGTGACCATACCGGCGACGGTGGCGGCCGCGGCCACGGCGCTCGACCTGCACGGGTCGTGAACCGCCCGGCGGCCGCGCCACTCCTGGCCGCGTCCCGGACGGCCCAGGCGGCCCGGGTGCGGGTACCGGCGACCAGCGCCAACCTCGGCCCGGGCTTCGACGCCTGCGGCCTCGCGCTCGGCCTGTACGACGAGCTCACCGTCACCGTCACCGGTGCCGGCCTGTCGATCGAGGTGACCGGTGAGGACGACGGCGTCCGTGACGAGACCCATCTGGTCGTCCGTGCCCTGCGGGCCGGTTTCGCCGCGGCCGGCATCACCCCGGCCGGGATCCGGCTGAACTGCGTCAACCGCATCCCGCACGGCCGTGGCCTGGGCTCGTCGGCCGCGGCGATCGTGGGCGGCCTGCTCGCGGCGAGCGCGCTGGGCGGCGGCCGCCCGGACATCCCGGAGGTCTTCACGCTCGCCTGCCGGCTCGAGGGGCACCCGGACAACGTCGCCGCCGCCCTCTACGGCGGTTTCACCATCGCCTGGCACGACAGCGACGGCCCGCCGCGGGTGGCCCGTACCGACCCTCCCGAGGATCTGCGACCGGTCGTGTTCGTGCCCACCCGCCGTCAGTCGACGGCACAGTCACGGGTGGCCCTGCCGGCGGGGGTGCCCCACGCGGACGCAGCGATGAGCGCCGGGCGGGCCGCGCTGCTGGCGATGGCGATGTCGGGAGGCCCGCGGCCCCGCTCCGGCGGAGCCGGTACCGCCGCGGTGGCCTCCCCGGGGACGCCCGGGCCGGAGAACAACGACCGCGCCGCTGCCGGCCCGGGGAACGGCCGTCGGCGTGGCGACGGACAGAACGGTTACGCCGGCCTCGCCGACGACCGGCTGGCCGGCTTCTCCGCGGGGAGGCCGGCCGGCAGCCAGACTGGGAAGCAGGTCGGGAATCAACACGTCCGGCCGGGCGCTGTGTCCTGGCGGGACGCGTTGCTGGCGGCCGTCGATGACCGGCTACACCAGCCCTATCGGCTGCCGTCCATGCCCGAGACCAGCGATCTGCTCGCCCGGCTGCGGGCGGCGGGGCTGGCGGCCGTCCTGTCGGGTTCCGGACCGACGGTGCTGGCACTGGCCGTCGACCAGGACCAGGCCGCCCTCGCGCGGACCTGCGCCGGCAGCGATTTCAGCGTGTTCGACCTGCCCGTCGACCGAGACGGGGCGCGGGTCGAGCTCGTCGTCGGCTGACAGCGCCGCCGCTGCCTCCACCGCCGCCGGTGCCTGGCCGGCGGGCGGCGTCACGACCGGTGACCGCCGCGGCGGGGGGAATCCTCCACAGCTCCCCGGGCGGTAGGCGCGGGCGTGTCCGTTCCGCGCCCGGTGCGCCTGTCCGGCATGTCCCGTAAGTCCGGTGGACGCTCCTCGCGAGTACGGCACGCTGGCTGAAATGGCCCCGGCCCGGGTGGGAAACGGATGACTCCGAAGCAATACGTCGGCAAGGATGTTGCCCAGGTGACTGCGTCTGGATAGTCTGATGACTGCACCCGCTGCCGCCGCGGCGCGTGCTCGCCCGCCGGTGCCACCGGCTCCTCGTAGCCGGAACCTGGTACCGGACTTGGTGCCTCAGCCTCGTCATCGAAGCCTCGGCCAGCACCGGTCAAGTCCTCAGCGGGACAGACGAGTTCGCACGCGGTACTCAGCCGTTGGCGCCGTTATGGGCGCTCTGCCTGCCCACCGGCGCTGAACATCGTTTCCATGTGGGATGCCCAGGCGAAGAAGGTCAACAAGTATCACCCGGCTCCCGTAAGCCGGTCCCTTCAGGGAAGGAACATCTTGAGCGACACCACCGACGTGCTGCCTGACAGCGCACGTGAGTCTGCGGGGTCACAGACACCGACGTCGTCCGTGGACACCGGCTCCACACGACGCCGGCGCTCCGGCACCGGCCTTTCGGCCATGCTGCTACCGGAGTTGCAGGCCATGGCGGCTTCGTTGGGTATCCAGGGCGTGGGACGTCTGCGAAAGGGGCAGCTCATCGCGGCGATCCAGAACGTGCAGGCTCCCAACAGCGCGGCCGGCGGCGAGGCCTCGGCCGTGACGTCGTCCGCCGCGGCTGTTCCCGCCGCGCAGCCGGAGCCGGCCGCGTCGGCACTCGACACCGCGCCGGTCACCGGCGCGCCAGCAGCGGCCGCGCCGACCGAGGCACCCACGCGTGGCCGCAGCCGCCGGGCCGCCTCCCGCGGGTCGGGCAGCCCGTCCGTCGCCCCGGCCGAGCAGGCGACCCTGACCGACGCCCTGGCCGGCCCCGGACAGGGCCAGCCCGCTGCCGTGGCCGCCTCCGATGCGACGAGCAGCGCCGACAGCCCGCGAGCCGCCGGCACGCTGGAAGCCGTCGTGGCACCGGCTGTGGCACCGGCTACGGCCGAGCCCGCCGCCGTGACGGACAACGTGCCCACCAAATCACTACCCAGCGTGAAGGATGCGCCGGTGACCGCCGTGCCGGCGGAGACGGTGGTGGCTGAACCGGCCAGCCTTCCCCGCCCGTCGGAGAACGGTAACGGCCGGGCCCGCGAGGACAGGCGTGACCGTCAGCAGCCCGATAGCGACCGTTCGTCAGCCGAACGTCCCGCGTCCAGTGAACGTCAGGGGCGCCAGCAGGGCGACCGCCCGGCGAACGACCGCCAGGGGCGTGGTTCTTCCGATCGCGGCCAGTCCGATCGCGGCCAGTCTGATCGTGGGCAGTCCGATCGTGGTTCTTCCGACCGTGGTTCTTCCGATCGCGGCCAGTCCGATCGTGGGCAGTCCGATCGTGGTTCTTCCGACCGTGGCCAGACCGAGCGGGCTCAGCCCGACCGGGGTGAGGCAGGCCGCGACGACGACTTCAGTGGGGGGAACCGGCGTAACCGGGGCCGCTTCCGGGAGCGTGGCCGTAACCGTGGACGCCAGGGCGGCGGCTTCACCGAGTCGGAGCCGGTGGTCCGCGAGGACGACGTGCTCGTGCCGGTCGCCGGCATCCTCGACGTCCTCGACAACTACGCGTTCGTGCGTACCAGCGGTTACCTGACCGGCCCGACCGACGTCTACGTGAGCCTGGCCCAGGTCCGCCGGCACGGTCTGCGCCGCGGTGACGCGATCACCGGGGTGGTCCGGGCACCGCAGGAGGGCGAGCAGCGGCGGGACAAGTACAACGCGCTGGTCCGGCTGGACACGGTCAACGGCCTGGAGCCGGAGGAGGCGCGCAGCCGCCCCGAGTTCACCAAGCTCACCCCGCTCTACCCGCAGGAGCGGCTGCGCCTGGAGACCGAGCCGCAGCTGCTGACGACCCGGGTCATCGACCTGGTGATGCCGCTCGGCAAGGGCCAGCGCGCGTTGATCGTCAGCCCGCCCAAGGCAGGCAAGACGATGGTGCTCCAGGCCATCGCGAACGCGATCACCACGAACAATCCGGAATGCCACCTGATGGTCGTTCTCGTCGACGAACGTCCCGAAGAGGTGACCGACATGCAGCGGTCGGTCAAGGGCGAGGTGATCGCCTCGACGTTCGACCGGCCGCCGTCCGACCACACCAGCGTCGCCGAACTGTCCATCGAGCGGGCCAAGAGGCTGGTGGAGCTGGGCGAGGACGTCGTCGTCCTGCTCGACTCGATCACCCGTCTCGGTCGGGCGTACAACCTGGCCGCGCCGGCGTCCGGCCGGATCCTGTCCGGTGGTGTGGACTCCACCGCGCTCTACCCGCCGAAGCGGTTCCTCGGCGCCGCCAGGAACATCGAGAACGGCGGCTCGTTGACCATTATCGCCACGGCGCTGGTGGAGACGGGCTCGACGATGGACACAGTGATCTTCGAGGAGTTCAAGGGCACCGGCAACGCCGAGCTCAAGCTCGACCGTAAGATCGCTGACAAGCGGGTCTTCCCCGCGATCGACGTCAACCCCTCCGGAACCCGTCGGGAGGAGATCCTCCTCGCACCCGACGAGCTGGTGATCATGCACAAGCTGCGTCGAGTCCTGCACACCCTGGAGTCCCAGCAGGCGTTGGATCTTCTGTTGGACAGGTTGAAGCAGACGCGGACGAACTACGAGTTCCTGATGCAGATCGCGAAGACCACCCCGGGCCAGGACTGAACCAGGACGGGGGCCGAGCCGGGACCGATCGTCCAGGGTTCCCGCGACACCCCCCGCGGGATGCCCGCCCCGAGGGCGCGCCCGGCTCTGGCAGACTGGAGCGTCGACACCCGGCACCGGTTCACGCCCTCGTTCAGGGGACAGGGCGACCCGGCGGCCATTTCGGGAAGAAGGATCATGAGGGCTGACATTCACCCGACGTACCACGAGACCACGGTCGTCTGTACCTGTGGCTCCACGTTCACTACCCGTAGCACCAAGTCGGACGCTGTGATCCACGCAGAGGTGTGCTCGCAGTGCCACCCGTTCTACACCGGCAAGCAGAAGATTCTTGACGTTGGTGGTCGGGTCGAGAAGTTCGAACGGCGTTTCGGTCGCCGCCGTCCCGGTGACAAGCCGGGCACGACGGCCAAATAGCACGCCGCGGCCAGACAACACGCCGCGGCCGGCCAGACAGCACGCGCCCGTGCCGTAGCGGTGACGGCACGGGCGCACTCGTCCCGGCTGCGGCTCGTCCCGGCTGCGGCTTGGCCCGGCCGGGCCTACAGTTCGACGTTGGGAGCACCCGGGAACAGCGCCGTCCGGCTCGTGACGCCCGGCGCCGCCCGCTGATCGAACGTCCCAGGACCAGGAGACGCCCGAAATGACCACTCCGCTCGACGCTCTGCTCACCGAGCACGCCGAGTTGGAGAGCCGGCTCGCCGACCCGTCGGTGCACGCCGACCCGGCGCTGGCCCGCAGCCTCGGCCGCCGGTACGCGGAGCTGACCCCGGCCGTGGAGACCGCCCGCGAGCTGGACCGGGTGGCCGCGGATCTGGCGACGGCCCGCGAGTTCGCCGCCGAGGACACCTCGTTCCGCGCGGAGGTCGCGGAACTGGAGGCCGAGCAGGAGACACTGCGTAACAGACTGCGCGCCCATCTGGTACCCACCGACCCGGACGACGCCCGGGACGCGATCCTGGAGATCAAGGCGGGCGCCGGCGGTGAGGAGTCGGCCCTGTTCGCGGGCGACCTGCTGCGGATGTACCTGCGCTACGCCGAACGCCGCGGCTGGCGAACCGAGATCCTCGACGCGAACCCCAGCGACCTCGGCGGCTACCGGGACGTGAGCGTGGCGGTGAAGGCCGGCCGAGGCGCCTCCGAGGGGGTCTTCGGGCGGCTGCGCTTCGAGGGCGGGGTCCACCGGGTGCAGCGGGTGCCGGTCACCGAGTCGGCTGGCCGCATCCACACCTCGGCGGCCGGCGTCTTGGTGCTGCCCGAGGCGGCGGATGTCGAGGTCGACATCGACCCCAACGACCTGCGGATAGACGTGTACCGCTCCTCCGGCCCCGGTGGGCAGAGCGTGAACACGACGGACTCGGCGGTGCGGATCACCCACCTGCCCAGCGGGCTGGTGGTGTCCTGCCAGAACGAGAAGAGCCAGCTGCAGAACAAGGAGTCGGCCCTGCGCATCCTGCGGGCCCGGCTGCTGTCGGTGGCCCGCGAGCGGGCGCAGGCCGAGGCGTCGGCGGCGCGGGCGAGCCAGGTCCGCACGGTGGACCGCTCCGAACGCGTCCGTACCTACAACTTCGCCGAGAACCGGATCAGTGACCATCGGGTCGGTTACAAGGCGTACAACCTCGACCAGGTGCTCGACGGTGAGCTCGACGACGTCCTCAACGCGCTGATTGCGGCGGACCTCCAGACCAGGCTGTCGGTCGAGGTGGCGACGTGACCTCCGCCGCGGCCGGGCCGGACCGGGCCGGCGCACGGGTACGGACACCCTCGGCGCACTCTCAGCACGCTCCGCACTCTCAGCACTCTCAGCACGCTCCGCGCACTCCGCACGCTCCGGGTTGGCGCCCGGGCGCTGAGCCGGGCCCGGACCTGCGGGCCGAGATCGACGCGGCGGCCGCCGTGCTGTCCGCGGCCGGGGTGGCCAGCCCCCGGGCGGACGCGGAGCAGCTTGCCGCCCACGCCACCGGCGAGCCCCGCTGGCGGCTGGCGCTGGCGGGCGCGATGACTCCGGCCGAGCGGGAACTCCTCCACGGCCTGGTGGCCCGCCGGGCCGCCAGGGTGCCGCTGCAGCACCTGGTGGGCACGGTCGGGTTCCGCTATCTCACCCTGACCGTCGGCCCCGGTGTGTTCGTGCCCCGGCCGGAGACCGAGACGGTGGTCGGCTGGGCCATCGACACCGTCCGCGCGGCCGGGTGGGACAGGCCGGTCTGCGTGGACCTGTGCACTGGCTCCGGGGCGATCGCCCTCGCGCTCGCCGACGAGCTGCCGGGGGCCCGGGTGTACGCCGTCGACAGCGATCCGGACGCGCTGCTGTGGGCGAAGCGTAATGTCGTACTCACCGGAAGAGCGATAACCGTGCACCACGCCGACGTGGGGATCGACCTGTCCGGCGGCGCCGCGTCCCGGCATGGCGGCACGCCGGGCGCCGCGGGCGTGATGGCCGCCACCGAGGTGCTGGCTGACCTGCTCGGCCGGGTCGACCTGGTGGTGAGCAACCCTCCGTACCTGTGCGACGACGAACGGGGCACGCTCGAGCCGGAGGTCGGCGATCACGACCCGCCGGCCGCCCTGTGGGGCGGGCCGGACGGCCTGGCCGGCGTGCGCGCCGTCGCGGCGGTGGCGGCCGACCTGCTCCGTGACGGTGGCCGGCTGGTGATCGAACATGCCGACCGGCACGGCTCGGCGGCCCCTGCCCTGCTGCGGACGCACGGTCGCTGGGATGATGTCCACGACCACCAGGACCTGACCGGACGGGACCGGTTCGTCACGGCAACCTGCCGGCCCCGTGGTGGGCCGGGCCCGGCCCGGGGGGCAGCGGGGACAGCAGGGGAGGAGCGGTGAGCAGACGCTACGACTGCACGGACTCCGAGGTACGGGTGGCCGGGCTCGAGGCGGCCACCCGCGCGGTCCGTCACGGTGGCCTGGTGGTGTTACCCACCGACACGCTGTACGGCATCGGGGCCGACGCCTTCGACCAGGTCGCGGTCCGGGCCCTGCTGACGGCCAAGGGCCGTGGGCCGGAGATGCCCGTGCCCGTGCTGATCGGTTCGTGGCGCACCCTTGACGGCCTGGTGGAGCGGGTGACCGAGCAGGTCCGTGACCTGGTACGGGCGTTCTGGCCGGGCGGGCTCACCCTGATCGTGCGGCACGCGCCGTCGCTGAGCTGGGATCTCGGCGACGCCCGGGGCACGGTCGCGGTACGGATGCCGCTGCACCCGGTGGCGATCGAACTGCTCGGCCGGACCGGCCCGATGGCGGTGTCCAGCGCCAACATCAGCGGCCGGCCGCCGGCGACCACGGCCGACGACGCGTTCGCCCAGCTCGGCGACTCCGTCGAGGTGTACCTGGACGGCGGGCCCTGCGCGCTCGGCGTCGCCTCGACGATCGTCGACTGCACCGATGACGTCCCGCGGGTTCTGCGGGTCGGCGCCGTCGACCTGGCGGCGCTGCGCGCGGTCGTCCCATCACTTCGGGTACCCGCCGCGGTGAACTGACGCAGCACAGTGAACTGACGCAGCAGGAGAGGCAGCTTATGAGCACCCCGTTCTGGGGCCCGGACTTCGACCAGCTCCACGCCGAGGATCCCGAGATCGCTGGTGTCCTCCTGGACGAACTGGACCGGCTGCGAGGCGGGCTCCAGCTCATCGCCAGCGAGAACTTCACCTCACCGGCGGTGCTGGCGGCCCTCGGGTCGACGTTGTCGAACAAGTACGCCGAGGGATATCCCGGCCGCCGGTACTACGGCGGATGCCAGGTCGTGGACCGTGCGGAGGAGATCGGCATCGCCCGGGCGAAGGAGCTCTTCGGCGCCGAGCACGCCAACCTGCAGCCGCATTCGGGGGCGCAGGCCAATTTCGCGGTGTACGCGGCGCTGCTGGTGCCCGGTGACACCGTGTTGGCGATGTCCCTCCCACACGGCGGCCACCTCACCCACGGTAGCCGGGTCAACTTCAGTGGCAAGTGGTTCAACGTCGCCGCGTACGGGGTGCGCGAGGACAACGAGCTGATTGACTACGACGAGGTGCGCGACCTCGCCCGTCAGCACCAGCCCAAAATGATTATCTGTGGCGCCACCGCCTACCCGCGGCTGATCGACTTCGCCGCCTTCCGGTCGATCGCGGACGAGGTCGGGGCCTGGCTGATGGTGGACGCCGCCCACTTCATCGGCCTGGTCGCGGGCGGGGCCATCCCGAGCCCGGTGCCCTACGCCGACGTCGTCAGCTTCACCACCCACAAGGTGCTGCGCGGCCCGCGGGGCGGGATGATCCTCTGCCGGGAGGAGCTCGCCCAGCGCATCGACAAGGCGGTCTTCCCCTTCAGTCAGGGCGGCCCGCTCATGCACGCGGTCGCGGCCAAGGCGGTCGCCCTGCGGGAGGCCGCCACCCCCGCCTACCAGGACTACGCCCAGCAGGTGATCCGCAACGCCCAGGCGCTCGCGGACGCGCTCGCCGCCGAAGGGGTGCGCCCGGTCGCCGGCGGAACCGACACCCACCTCGCCCTGCTCGACCTGCGCGCGCTCGGGGTCACCGGCAAGGAGGCGGAGGCCCGCTGCGACGCCGCCCGCATCACCCTGAACAAGAACGCAATCCCGTACGACCCGCAGCCACCCGCGGTCTCCTCCGGGATCCGGGTGGGTACGCCGGCGGTGACCACCCAGGGTATGAAGGAGGGCGAGATGAAGGACATCGCCGCGCTCATCGCCCGCGTCGTCAGTGACCCCGACGCGGCCGCCGACGTGGCCGCCAGCGTCGCCGCCCTGACAGCCCGACACCCCGCCTACCCCCGGTGACCGTACTCGCGATGGCCGCACCCACGGTGACACGACGGACGCGCCCGGAGGCGGGCGCGTCGGCGTCGGCAAGCGGTGGACGCCCCAAGAAGCGGGTGCGTTAGAAGATTGCGGGAGTATCTGCTCGTCTTCGCGGTGTCGGCGGCGATCACGTTCCTGTGCACGCCGGTCGCACGGTGTTTCGCGGTCCGGGTCGGAGCGGTCGCCGGTGTCCGGGACCGTGACGTCCATGCGGTCCCGACGCCACGGCTGGGCGGTCTGGCCATGCTCGCCGGGCTGGCAGCCGGGCTGCTCGTCGCCGACCAGCTCCCGTTCCTCTCCGCGGTCTCCGAGGACTGGGCCGAGCCGCACGCGGTGCTGATCGCCGGCGCGCTGATCTGCCTGCTCGGCGTCGTGGACGACCGGTGGCCGCTGGACGCGGTGACAAAGCTCGCGGGCCAGGTCGTGGCCGCCGGGGTGATGGTGCTGCTGGGCATCCAGTGGTCCTTCGCGGTGAACCCGGACAGCGACACGACCTTCAGCCTCGGGCCGGAGACGGCCGTGCCACTGTCGATCCTCGCCACGGTGATCCTGGTCAACGCCATGAACTTCATCGACGGGCTGGACGGTCTGGCCGCCGGGGTCGCGGCCATCGCGGCGGGCTCCACGTTCTACTTCGCCTACGAGGTCGCTGTTATCAACCACTTCTCCCGGGCCGCGCCGGCCGCGCTGCTGGCCGCGGTCACCGCCGGTGTGTGCGTCGGCTTCCTGCCGCACAACTTCAACCCGGCGAGGCTGTTCATGGGGGACTCCGGCTCGATGCTGGTCGGCCTGCTCTCCGCCGCATCCATGATCTCGGTGACGGGCCAGGTGGCCTATGGCGGATATGCTGGGCCGTCCCGGTCCCTGCCGTCCCTGATCCCGTTGGCCATCCCGTTGGCGGTGCTCGCCGTGCCCTTCATCGACCTGGGGCTGGCGGTGGTCCGCCGGACCAGAGCCGGCCGGTCCCCGTTCGCCCCGGACAAGATGCACCTGCACCACCGGATGCTGGAAATCGGGAAATCCCACGTCCGGGCCGTGCTCATCATGTACTTCTGGGCGGCGCTGCTTGGTTTCGGCGGGGTCGCCGCGTCCTTTTCCCGGCAGCCGCTGCCGATCCTCGCCGGTGTTGTGGGCCTTGGTCTCGCGGGGCTGCTGGTGCTGTTGCTGGCCGGTCAACGATCCGTGCGGCGCGCATGATCACCGCTGCTGGGCGGACGGTCAGAACCGGTCTGCTGGTGCTCGCCGCCGTCGCGGTCCCGGCACTGCCGATCGCCGGCTTCGCCCGTGGCGCGGATGGGCTCGCCGCCGTTGCCGCCGGTCTCGTTCTCGTCGCGTTGTTCTTTACGGCGAGCAAGGTCGCGGTGAGCGTGGTCGCCCGCCGGATGCGGGCGATGGTGCTGCCCGCGGCGCTGGGCACCTATCTGATGAAGACCATCATTCTGGGTGTTCTGCTGGTGACCCTGGAGGGCTCCGACAGCGTCGACCTGATCGCCTTCTCCTGGGCCGTCCTGGTGGGTGTTCTCGGCTGGGTCGGTGCCGAGCTGTGGGTGGCCACCCACACCCGGGTCCCGTTCTACGACCCGGACGCCTTCCGCGCGCGGGGCGACTCCCCACATGACACCCTGAACACGTGAGCGACGCCGAACACACCCCCGGGGACGCTGGAAACAGCTCCGGTACGGGTGGTGGGCCGCGTCGCCCGTACCGGCCCGGCCTGATCTCCGGCGAGATGTGGAGCGCGTTCGGCACGCTGCTCGCCGGTACCGGCTTCTGGGGGCTGGTCGGCTACGGGATCGACCGTGTCACCGGGATCGGCACGGTCTTCCTGCCGGTGGGCGTTGTCGTCGGGATGGGGGCCGCGCTCTATCTTGTGATCTACCGGGCGATGCGGCGCCAGTGACCCGGGCCGGTGGCCCGCGGCCCGGCGGTGCCGTGCGGATGGTTCCCGGGTGTACACCGATCATGATCGATAGTCTTTTGGCCCGTTGGGCAGGCGCGGACTGTTGCGCTGTGTGATCGCATGGTCTCGAAGCGTCTATCCTGGGGCAACGGCAGGAAACTTTTGGGTGCCGTTTGTGTGAACGGGCGAGTGAGCAACCTCTGCTCGGCCCGGACTTGATGCCGATGGCGTCGGGGTGTGGATAGTATCGCCAGTACCGAGTGTCGGCTCGCTGACATCCGGTGTGAGTCGTATCTCTTGGTGGTCTTGTCAGTTCATGATCATAGGGTATCGATAGATGGTCATGCCTGGCGGCCGGCTGTGTCCGGTGATCGTCATGTCTGGTATGCCAGGTGCGCGAGTGGGATGCGGCCTGCGCCGGGCATGGCTGTTCGCTTGGACCAGATAGGGTGAGTCCACGCCGCCGCTGGTACGGCTGCGTCTCTTTTCCGCTGGTGAGAGTATATTTTGATCATGGAGGTGTACGTCGTGCCGGTCCCCCCGGTCCTCGCGGACGAGGGCTTCCACGGCCCGACCAAGGAGGTGTTCCAGACACCCCACTGGTTCGACGTCGAGCTCGGATCGGTCGACTTCTACCTGAACAAGGCGACCGCTCTGGGGATCTTCGCCGCGCTCGTCGTCGGCGTGGTCTTCTGGCTGGGTTTCCGGCGCGCGACGGTTGTGCCACGCGGGGTGCAGAACGTCTGTGAGTCCATCTACGACTTCATCGACACCTCGATCGCCCGGGACGTCATCGGAGAGCAGGGCCGGAAGTACACGCCCTACCTGGTGGTGCTGTTCACCTTCGTACTGGTCTCCAACGTGCTTGCGATCATCCCCGGCGCACAGTTCCCGCCGACCTCGCGGATAGCGATTCCGATCGTTCTCTCCGCCATCACCTACGTGCTGTTCAACCGCGCCGGGATCAGGGCTGTCGGCGCCCGCGCGTATTTCGGCCACATGGTCAATCCGGCGCCGACGGCGCCCTTCCCCGTCAAGCTGCTGCTCGGGCCGATCGAGCTTCTGTCGACTCTGATCGTGCGCCCGTTCACGCTGGCGGTTCGGTTGTTCGCGAACATGTTCGCCGGCCATATCCTGTTGCTGGTGTTCTCGCTCGGTGCGGACTACCTGCTGCCGAAGCCGCCCTTCGTCTTCGGTGTCGCCTCGTTGCTCATGACGATCGTGCTGACCGGTTTCGAGCTCGTCATCGACTTCTTGCAGGCGTACATCATCACTATTCTCACGGCCGCCTTCATCGGCGGCGCGCTTGAGGAGCATGGGGACGAGCACGACAGCTCGCACTCGGTCGACCAGGTGCCCGCCGTCAGCGGCGCATCCGCCGCGGCACACGCATAAGGTTCGGACACCCCGATCAGCACCGCGGCAGGTCGCGGTGCCCGACTGGAAAAGGAATAATGACATGGCAGACACCTCTTTGGTGCTTGCTGCTGCCGACCAGGTGAGCGGCTCTCTCGGCGCGGTGGCCTACGGCCTCGCGGCCATCGGGCCCGGCATCGGTATCGGCCTTATCTTCGGGCTCGGTGTGCAGGCCATCGCCCGGCAGCCAGAAGCGGAGCAGGTCGCTTTCCGATACATGATCATCGGCTTCGCGCTCGCGGAAGCACTGGCCCTGATCGGTTTCGTCGTCCCGTTCGTCTTCCCCTAGGCCGGGGGAGACACCGTGGCTATCTCGACACTGCTGCTCGCGGCCGAGGAGGGTGGTGGGCACTCGGACGAAAACGTCCTTGTCCCGCCGGTGAGCGAGCTGCTCATCGGTATCCTGGCCTTCGGTCTGCTGGTGGCCTTCTTCTTCTGGAAGGTCTACCCGCAGATCAGACGGACGTACGCCGAGCGCAGCGACCGTATCGAGGGCAACCTGGCACGCGCCGAGCGCACCCAGCGAGAGGCCGAGGACCTGCTCGTCTCCTACCGCCGGCAGCTCGCCGAGGCCCAGGACGAGGCGGGGCGCATCCGTCAGGACGCCCGTGAGCAGGGGCAACAGATTCTCGACTCGCTACGCGCGCAGGCCGGCGAAGAGGTTGCCGAGATCAAGGCCCGTGGCGAGGCTCAGCTCGCCGCCGAGCGGGCCCAGGTCGTCGCCCAGATCCGACGTGAGATCGGCGAGATCGCGCTCGAACTCGCCACCAAGATCGTCGGTCATGAGCTGCAGCGGGACGACCGCCAGCGGCAGCTCATCGACGACTTCATCGCCGGGCTGGACCGTCCGGCGGACGGCACGACGGTCCCGGCACCGGCCGGCCCGGGGGGCTGAGGCGTGGACGGATCCAGCCGTCGTTCACTGGCGGTGGCGCGGGCTCGGCTCGACGAGCTGACCGCGCTCCCGCCGCCGGGTACCACGACCCCGCGGCCCGCCGCCAACCTCGCCCGGCTCGCGGACGACCTCGACGGGGTGGTGGACCTGCTCGACCGCGAGCTGGTCGTCCGCCGCGCGCTGACTGATCCGGGTGTGCCCGGATCGGCCCGTTCCGAGCTCGCTGCCAGGCTGTTCGGCTCGAAGATCTCGCCAACGGCACTGGAGATCGTGCAGGTCGCGGTCACCGGGCGCTGGGCTCGGCCGCTGGACCTCCAGCAGGCGTTGGCCGAGCTCGCCGTCGAGGTCCTGCTCGCGCAGGCGCAGCGCAACAACGTCCTCGACGACGTCGAGGACGAGCTGTTCAGGTTCGGCCGGCTGCTCAACCGGACGCCGGAGCTGTCGCTGGCCCTGAGCGCCCCGGCCGCCCCGGTGTCGGCCAAGCAGGCGCTGGTAGCCAGGTTGCTGGACGGCAAGGCCCACCCCGTAACCGTCCGGCTCGTCCAGCGTGCGGTTACCGAACGTTACCACGGTGACCTCGAGCGCCGGCTCGAACAGCTCACCACGATCGCCGCGGCCCGGCGCAACCGTCTGGTCGCGGTGGTGCTGAGCGCCGTCCCACTCGCGGGCGACCAGATCTACCGGCTGCGGACGGCGATCAGCCGTTATTTTGGCCGTGATGTGCAGCTCCAGGTGGACGTCGACCCCGCTGTTCTCGGGGGCGTCGTCGTGCGGGTCGGTGACGAGGTGGTCGATGGCAGTGTCCTGCGCCGCCTCACCGACGCACGTCGGCGACTGCTGCGGTAGGGCGCTCCCGTGGACATCCAGATCTCGCCGCCCGATCTGCGGGACGTGCCCGCACCATCTGCTGAAGGACCAAAGCGATGACTGAGCTCTCCATCCGACCGGAGGAAATCCGCGCCGCCCTCCGGGACTACGTCGACTCCTACCAGGCATCCGCCGGAGAGCGCGAGGAGGTCGGCCGGGTCGTCGTCGCGGGCGACGGCATCGCGCGGGTCGAGGGTCTGCCGCACGCCATGACCAACGAGCTGCTGGAGTTCCACGGCGGGGTGCTCGGCCTCGCGCTCAACCTGGACGTGGGCGAGATCGGCTGCGTTCTGCTGGGTGAGTCCGAGCACATCGAGGAGGGGCAGGAGGTCCGCCGCACCGGCGAGATCCTCTCCGTCCCGGTCGGGGACGGCTTCCTCGGCCGGGTCGTCGACCCTCTCGGCCGCCCGATCGACGGCCTCGGGGAGATCGTCTCGACCGAGAGCCGGGCCCTTGAGCTGCAGGCGCCCACGGTCGTGCAGCGCCAGCCGGTCAAGGAGCCGTTGCAGACCGGCATCAAGGCCATCGACGCGATGACCGCCATCGGGCGTGGCCAGCGCCAGCTCATCATCGGCGACCGGCAGACCGGCAAGAGCTCGGTCGCCCTCGACACGATCATCAACCAGCGCGAGAACTGGGCGACCGGGGACCCGAAGCTCCAGGTCAAGTGCGTCTATGTGGCGATCGGCCAGAAGAAGTCGACGATCCGGGACGTTCTGAACACCCTGGAGGAGACCGGCGCGCTGGCCTACACGACCATTGTCGCCGCTCCCGCCGACCAGCCGGCCGGTTTCAAGTACCTTGCGCCCTACACCGGTTCCGCGATCGGCCAGCACTGGATGTACAACGGCCAGCACGGCCTGATCGTCTTCGACGACCTGTCCAAGCAGGCCGAGGCATACCGGGCCATCTCGCTGCTGCTGCGTCGCCCGCCGGGCCGTGAGGCCTACCCCGGCGACGTCTTCTACCTGCACTCCCGGCTGCTCGAGCGTTGCGCGAAGCTCTCGGACGAGCTCGGTGGCGGGTCGCTGACCGGTCTGCCGATCATCGAGACCAAGGGCAACGACATCTCCGCCTACATCCCGACGAACGTCATCTCCATCACCGACGGGCAGATCTTCCTCGAGACCGACCTGTTCAACCAGGGTGTCCGGCCGGCCATCAACGTCGGTACCTCGGTTTCCCGGGTCGGTGGCAGCGCCCAGGTCAAGGCGATGAAGTCCGTCGCCGGCCGACTGCGTCTCGACCTTGCCCAGTACCGCGAGCTGGAGGCGTTCTCGGCGTTCGGCTCCGACCTGGACAAGGCGTCGCGCGCCCAGCTCGACCGGGGCGCGCGCCTGGTCGAGCTGCTCAAGCAGCCGCAGTTCCAGCCGTTCTCGGTCGAGCGCGAGGTCGTCTCGATCTGGGCGGGGACGACCGGCCACCTCGACGAGGTGCCGATCGGCGACATCCGCCGGTTCGAAAGCGAGTTCCTCGAGTTCGTCGAGCGGACCCAGCCAGGGCTGTTCAAGACGATCCGCGAGACCGGCAAGCTCGACGACGACACCCTTGCCGCGCTCGAGCATCTGATCGCGAAGTTCAAGACCGAGTTCGCGCTCTCCGGCGGTCAGCCCCTGATCAACGAGCCGGTGCCCGACACCCTGGACCCCGCCGAGGTGGAGCAGGAGTCGATCAAGGTGCACCAGCCGAAGCCGCGGGACGAGGACTAAGCCATGGCCGGTCAGCTCCGCGAATACCGGCGCCGCATCCGGTCGGTACAGTCGACCAAGAAGATCACTCGGGCGATGGAGCTCATCGCGGCGTCCCGGATCGTCAAGGCCAAGGCAAGGGTGGCCGCGTCCCGGCCGTACGCCGACGAGATCACCCGGGTGATCTCCGCGGTCGCGTCGCAGACCACGGTCCGCCACCCCCTGACGACCGAGCACCCCGAGGCTCGCCGCGCGGCGGTTCTCGTGATCACCAGCGATCGTGGTCTTGCTGGCGGCTACAACGCCAACGTGCTGCGTCGCACCGGTGAGCTGCTGGAACTGCTGCGCGCCGAGGGCAAGGAACCGGTCCTGTACGCGGTCGGCCGCAAGGCCGTCACCTACTACCGGTTCCGTGGCAGGGAACTGGCCGGGGAGTTCACCGGCTTCTCCGAGCAGCCCGGTTACGACAACGCCAAGGAAGTCGCCGACGCGCTCATCGCGCGGTTCGTCGAGTCGAGTGAGGCCGCTGGCGTGGACGAGATCCACCTGGTTTTCACCGAGTACGTGAACACGCTGACGCAACGGCCGGTTGCCCACCGCATCCTTCCACTGGTGCTGGAGAAGACCACCGAGCCCCCGCCCGGTGGCCCGCTCCCGCAGTACGAGTTCGAGCCGTCCGCCGAAGGTGTCCTGGACGCCCTGCTGCCGCGGTACGTCGAAAGCCGGCTGTACGCGTCCCTGCTGGAGTCTGCGGCATCCGAGTCGGCGGCGCGGCAGCGGGCGATGAAGTCCGCGACCGACAACGCGGGTGAGCTGATCAAGACCTACACCCGGCGGGCCAACGCGGCCCGTCAGGACGCGATCACGCAGGAGATATCGGAAATTGTCGGAGGCGCCAACGCACTCGCTCAGGCCTCCTAAGCTGGCTCAGGCAGGGCAGCGGAGCTGAAGGCGGCGCGGCCATGCCTCTGGCGTGGGCGGGTCCCGAGGGAAGCACCGGCATCGACGACCATCATAGCCAAGAAGATCAACCAGACCTGATGTTGCGGGCATCCACACGGAGTGGCCGGTGGCTTCAGGGCACAAGTGAAACTGCCCGAAGCCACCGGCATCCTTCAGGTAGCGGCCGGTGACTTCAGGGCACAAGTGAAACTGAGGACGCCATGACCGTCACCACCACCTCGCCCGCCGCGGCGGAGGGCAAGGCCCCTGGGATCGGCCGGGTCGCCCGTGTAATCGGCCCGGTCGTCGATGTGGAGTTCGCGCCCGAGGAGATCCCCGAGATCTACCGCGCGCTGCGCGTCGACCGCACCATCAACGGACAGACCGCGACTCTCACCCTCGAGGTCGCGCAGCACATCGGTGAGAACACCGTACGGACGATCTCCATGCAGCAGACCGACGGTCTGGTCCGTGGGGCGCCCGTCCAGGACACCGGTTCGCCGATCACCGTCCCCGTCGGCAACGCCACCCGAGGGCACGTGTTCAACGTGCTCGGCGAGCCGCTGGACGTCCCCAGTGTCGACACCGACGTGCGCCGGTCGATCCACGCCACGGCGCCCGCCTTCGACCAGCTCGAGTCGAAGACGGAGATGTTCCCGACCGGGATCAAGGTCATCGACCTGCTGGCGCCCTACGTCCGCGGTGGGAAGATCGGCCTGTTCGGCGGCGCGGGCGTGGGCAAGACGGTCGTCATCCAGGAGATGATCAACCGTGTTGCCAAGCAGTTCAGCGGTGTCTCGGTGTTCGCCGGGGTCGGGGAGCGTACCCGTGAGGGCAACGACCTGTTCCTGGAGATGACCGAGGCCGGCGTCATCAACGACACCGCGCTGGTCTTCGGCCAGATGGACGAGCCGCCCGGCACCCGGCTGCGGATCGCGCTCGCGGCGCTGACCATGGCGGAGTACTTCCGCGACGTCCAGAAGCAGGACGTGCTGCTGTTCATCGACAACATCTTCCGGTTCACCCAGGCCGGCTCGGAGGTCTCCACCCTGCTCGGACGGATGCCGAGCGCGGTGGGCTACCAGCCGACGCTGGCTGACGAGATGGGCGTCCTGCAGGAGCGGATCACCTCGACGCGCGGCCACTCGATCACCTCGCTCCAGGCGATCTACGTCCCCGCGGACGACATCACCGACCCGGCGCCGCACACCACCTTCACCCACCTCGACGCCACCACGGTGCTCTCACGGGCCATCTCCGACCTGGGGATCTACCCCGCCGTCGACCCGCTGGACTCCAGCTCCCGCATCCTCGACGCCCGCTACCTCGGGCAGGAGCACTACGACGTCGCCCGCGAGGTGCAGCGCATCCTGCAGCGCTACAAGGACCTGCAGGACATCATCGCCATTCTCGGTATCGACGAGCTGTCCGAGGAGGACAAGATTCTCGTCAACCGGGCGCGGCGCATCCAGCGCTTCCTGTCGCAGCCGTTCTTCGTCGCCGAGCAGTTCACCGGTATCCCGGGCACCTTCGTCCCGCTCGAAGAGACGATCAAGTCCTTCAAGAAACTGACCGAAGGCGACTACGACCACCTCCCCGAGCAGGCGTTCTTCATGTGCGGCGGTATCGAGGACGCCGAGAAGAAGGCCAAGGAACTCCTCTAACGCGAACGTTGTGATGTGACGGCAGGAAGGACGGCAACGCGATGCCGATACGGGTGGCGATCGTCTCGCCGGAGCGGGAGGTGTGGTCAGGGGATGCCGACATGGTCATCGCTCGGACCACGGAGGGTGAGATCGGGGTGCTGCCCAGGCACGTCCCGTTGCTCGGGGTTCTCGTCCAGGGCGGTGAGGTGCGGATCAAGATCGGTAGCGAGACCCTGACCGTCGCGGTGGACGGCGGTTTTCTGTCCGTGACCGACCAGGGCGTGAGCATCCTCGCCGAGCACGCGACCCTGTCGACCCCCACCACCTGACCCGGACCAGCGGCACCGAGAAGGCCGGTGGCGACGCGGAGAACCACAACCGCGTCGCCACCGGCCTTTGTTGCGTTGTCAGCTGCTGGGTTGTCAGCGGCCCGCGCCGGGCTGCCAGAGGACGTCGCCGCCGGGGTTGGCGACACGGGAGAGGATGAACAGCAGGTCCGAAAGCCGGTTGAGATAGCGGACGGGCAGGGGGCTGGTGCGGTCCGGATCGTCTTCCAGCAGCGCCCAGGCCGAGCGTTCCGCGCGGCGGGCCACCGTCCGCGAGACATGCAGCAGGGCGGCGCCGGGTGAACCGCCCGGCAGGATGAACGAGTTCAGCTTGGGCAGACGCTCGTTGTACCGGTCGCAGGCTTCCTCAAGGCGGTCGATGTAGGCCTGGCTCACCCGCAGCGGAGGGAACGACGGGCTGTCCACGATCGGTGTGCACAGGTCGGCGCCGAGGTCGAAGAGGTCGTTCTGCACCTGGGCAAGTAACGCCCGAACGTCCTCGCTGAGGGCGCCGAGGGCCAGCGCCACACCGATGGTGGCGTTCGTCTCGTCCACGTCCGCGTACGCGGCCAGCCGCGGGTCGGTCTTGCGGACTCGGGAGGTGTCGCCGAGCGCGGTCGTACCGTCGTCCCCGGTCCGCGTATAGATCCGGGTCAGGTGGATGGCCATGTCGCCACACTGTAGGCGCTCCGCCGGTTCTCACGCGCGCGAGTTCCTGTGATCGCGGCTTGCCGGCCGGCCCGCGTTTCGGTGCTGGTGCCGCCAGGTGGGGTGGCCCCGGCGGCCACCCGGGTCCCGTATCAGTACTTGAGCGGATTTTTCTCGGTGGCAAAAACTTCCCGCACGGGAATGGCGGTCACGGGATTTTCGCGGTGGGCCGAGACAGACGGGGCTTTTCTCGCGAGTCGGCCGGTTGGCCCTGCTGGGGACGGGCGGGGCGGGCCGGCCGGGTGCCGATCCGGCCTTGCCGTGCCGGTGGGCCGACCCCGGACAGCGGCCGACAAGGCCCTACCATCGACTTCCGTGGAACGGTTCGTCGCCACGGGCGGCTGTCAGCTGGTCGGCGGGGTGGATGTCCCGGGAGCGAAGAACTCCGTGCTCAAGCTGATGGCCGCGAGCCTGCTGGCGTGCGGCCGCACGACTCTTCGCTCGGTACCCGACATTCTTGACGTGAACGTCATGGCCGACGTCCTGCGCGCGCTCGGGGCGAGCGTCGAGCGGGACGTTGCCGAGGGCTCACTGTCGATCGACGTGCCGGAGCGGCCCACCGCCGCGGCCGACAGCGATCTCGTCCGGCGGATCCGGGCGTCGGTGGTGGTGCTCGGGCCGCTGGTCGCCCGGTGCGGCGAGGCACGGGTGGCGCTTCCCGGTGGGGACGCCATCGGCGCGCGCGCGCTCGACATGCACGTCAGCGGGCTGGCCAAGCTCGGCGCCGTGGTGGACGTCGAGTCCGGGATCCTGGTGGCCCGTTCGTCCGGCCGTCTGCAGGGGGCGTCGATCTGGCTGGACTTCCCCAGCGTCGGCGCCACCGAGAACCTGCTGATGGCCGGGGTGCTCGCCAAGGGCACCACGGTGATCGACAATGCCGCCCGGGAGCCCGAGATCGCCGATCTGTGCGCGATGCTGGTCTCCATGGGCGCGCGTCTCGACGGCGCGGGCACGTCCACGCTGGTCATCGAGGGGGTCGACGAGCTGCGGCCGACCACGCACGACACCGTCGCGGACCGGATCGTCGCCGGCACGTTCGCCATCGGCGCGCTCATGACCGGCGGCGACGTGCTGGTCCGGGGCGGCCGCGCCGACCATCTGGAGATCGTGCTCGACAAGCTGACGACGGCCGGCGCCACCGTGGACACCCGGCCGGACGGCTTCCGGGTCCGCGCGGAGCGCCCGCCGCGTTCGATCGACGTGGTGACCCTGCCCTACCCGGGCTTCCCGACGGATCTCCTGCCGCAGACCATTGCCCTGGAGGCGGTCAGCGAGGGCGTCTCCCTGATCACCGAGAACGTCTTCGACAGCCGCTTCGTGTTCTGCCGTGAGCTGAGCAAGCTCGGCGCGGACCTGCGCACCGACGGCCACCATGTCGTGGTGCGCCGCAGCGACCGCCTGGTCGGTACGCACGTGGCGGCCTCGGACGTGCGGGCGGGGGCCGGGCTCGTGCTGGCCGGCCTGGTGGCCGAGGGGATCACCAGCGTCAGCGAGGTCCATCACATCGACCGTGGCTACGCCGCCTTTGCCGAGCAGCTGCGCCTGCTCGGCGCGGACATCCGGCGGGAGCCACGCGGTGGGCCGGACGCACGGCGGGACGATCGCTGAGCGGGCCGGCCGTCGAGCAGGCTGGCCCGGGCCCAGCGGGCACGGGCGTGGACCGGGCACGGGGCGGACGCGGGCCCGGCTGTTGTCAGGCCCGGTCCTGTCCGTCAGGCCCAGTCCCGTTCCGTGCCAGCCACCACCGCGCGGGCTCGCATGGAGTCCTCGGGAAACACCATGACGTGCCAGGCGGCGGTGTGGTGGCGCCGTAGCTTCCCGTCGGCGTTCACCTGGATCGGGCCGAGTGCGGCCGTGCCCGAGGTCGACCGGATCCCGTGCTGGCGCAGGAGCTGGCGCAGCCGGTCCGCGTCCGATGATGTGCGCAGCGTGGCCACAGGTACCAGCATGCCGAAGTCGGCATGCTGGAAGGGGACGTCCGGGTTGCCGCGCGTCCGGGTCGGTGTGAAGACCCATCTGCACACCGCCACGAGTACGGCGGTGGCGGCGACGGCGATGGCCGGACCGATCGTGTAGTGCAGGCTGTTCAGTGGCACCGTCACCTCCCGGCTGTCCGGGCCGGCGGGCCGGACGGTCTTCATCGTCTCAGCGCCGCCGGCCGCGCGCAGGCGTTCGCGCGTGGGTCGCGTCGCAGTCGTAAGCGTAATCTTGGGTAAACATAGCGTTATAGTTGTTCGTGTTGCGTGTTTATATTCCTGTCAAGTTGCGGTACTTCCGTGCGTGACAATCCTGCCGTTGTACACATCAGCCCATCTGAACGGCCACTCTGCGACCATGGATACTGGCATTACAGATGAGGCGTCACACGCTTCGCCGCTGACGTGACACGGATCGAAACGGAGGGTATGGAAACCGTCGGCCGAGATACACGGCCGGCCACGTCCGACAACCTCTGATCGCCGGGCATGCCCTGGCCGGCCTTCAGGTGACACGAACGCAGCTTCGCCCGTGTCGCCGGAAGGAAGGCCCCGGGTGCTTGCGGATGCCCGACCGGTCAGGGCGTGGATCAGGGGGGACGGGGGGACGGGAGGCCTGATGGGCAAAAACGTGACGTTTCGTAACGACGGCGGCAGGGAGTTGCAGACTGTGCGCCTGCACGGCCGGGTCGACGTGCGGACGGTCGGTGATCTGCGGCTGCGCCTGCACACCGCGATCGACTGCGGCCGGGGGCGGCTGCGGGTGAACGTGGCCGGTCTGGAGCTCGCCGACCAGGCGGCGCTCGGCGTGCTGCTCGGCGGGGTGCGGCGGGCCCGGCGTTCCGGGCGGTCGATGGTGCTCGTGGACGTACCCGACGATCTGGGCCGGCTGCTGTCGGCGAACCGTCTCGGACGTTTCCTCCAGGTCGAGGACGCCGACCTGTTCCATGTCGGTCATGCCTGATCCGCGGTAACCGGCCGCTACGCGGCGACCGGCCGGCACGTCGGATCGGCCGGTGTGGTGGGCTGTGGCCGACCAGCGTGAACGGCGGTGCCCCGGTGACGGGGCGCGGCCGTGCACCATGGGATGATGGAGCCGGCCGGGGAGGAACATGCTCGACGTCGATGCGCAGCGGCTGAACCCAGCGGATGGTCCCGCGTACCGCGCAGGCGGTGGCCAGCCCACCGACCCGCGCCGCCCGCTGGTCATCGCGGGCGCGTTCGCCGCCGCGATCGGTCTGGGAGCGGCCATCGGCCTGGCCACGGCACCGACGAAGACACCCGCCCCCCGGCCGGCGCCCACGGTCGCGCCTCCGGCTGAGGCGCAGCCGCCGCTGGAACCGTCCGCCTGGGAGGGCAGCCGCCAGCCGGGCGCGGCCCACCAGATGCGGGTGCGGCTGGTGGACAGGCGGGCCTTCAGCGCGAGCCTCGCGTACGCCCTGCGGGAAGGCGGCATCGCGGGGGTGGCCACTGACGACGTCGTCATACCGCAGGGAAAGCTCTTCTACGGGGCTGTCGAGGGTGTCGACAGCCCCGCCGACGAGTACTGGGCCGTGGGCCTCGCGCAGGTCGCGGGCGTCACCCCGGCCCCGCCGAACCCGCAGGTGTGGAAGCGGACGGGTAACGGCCCGTGGCAGCGGATCGCGCAGGGCCCCGGCGCCTGCGACGGCCTGCCCACCGGCCTGTTCACCGTGTGGCAGGGTCGCCCTCCGCTCTGTTCGGGCGGCTGACGACCCGCGCCGGTACGCTTCTGGACGTCCGACAATCCCTTCGGGAACGGGTGCGGCGATGGCGGATGCGGCACGGCAGGACCTCACCGAGCAGGCTCGTCCCCAGCGGGACCGACCGTGGATCATCCGGACCTACGCGGGGCACTCCAGCCCGGCCGAGACCAACGCCCTCTACCGCCGGAACCTGGCCAAGGGGCAGACCGGGCTCTCGGTCGCCTTCGACCTGCCGACCCAGACCGGCTACGACCCCGACCACGAGCTCGCCCGCGGCGAGGTGGGCAAGGTCGGCGTGCCGATCGCCCACGTCGGCGACATGCGCGCGCTGTTCCACGACATCCCGCTAAACCGGATGAACACCTCGATGACGATCAACGCGACGGCCATGTGGCTGCTCGCGCTCTACCAGGTCGTCGCACAGGAGCAGGGCGCGGACGTCGCCGCGCTCACCGGCACCACCCAGAACGACATCATCAAGGAGTACCTCTCCCGCGGGACGTACGTGTTCCCGCCCGCGCCATCGCTGCGGCTGATCACAGACATGATCGCCTACACGGTGACCGAGATCCCCAGATGGAACCCGATCAACATCTGCAGTTACCACCTGCAGGAGGCGGGTGCCACCCCCGTCCAGGAGATCGCCTACTCGATGTGCACGGCCATCGCCGTGCTCGACGCCGTGGTCGCCTCCGGGCAGGTGCCGGCGGAACGCACCGGCGAGGTGTGCGCCCGGATCTCCTTCTTCGTCAACGCCGGCGTCCGCTTCGTCGAGGAGCTGTGCAAGATGCGGGCGTTCACGCGGCTGTGGGACACCCTGCTGCGGACCCGCTACGGCGTCGAGGACCCGCGGCACCGGCGGTTCCGCTACGGCGTCCAGGTCAACTCCCTCGGCCTGACCGAGGCGCAGCCGGAGAACAACGTCATCCGGATCGTGCTGGAAGCCCTCGGCGTGACGCTGTCGAAGGACGCCCGCTGCCGGGCGCTGCAGCTGCCGGCCTGGAACGAGGCGCTCGGCCTACCCCGGCCCTGGGACCAGCAGTGGTCCCTGCGCATCCAGCAGATCCTCGCCCACGAGACCGACCTGTTGGAGTACCCCGACCTGTTCGAGGGCTCCGTCGTCGTGGAGCGCCGGGTGGCCGAGCTCGCCGAGGCCGCCCAGGCCGAGATCGACCGGGTGCAGGCCATGGGCGGCGCGGTTGCCGCGGTCGAAAGCGGCTACATGAAGTCCGAGCTCGTCCGTTCGCACGCGACCCGCCGGGTGCGTATCGAGTCGGGCGAGGACGTGGTGGTGGGCGTCAACGCCTTCACCACCACCGAGCCGAACCCGCTGCTCGCCGACCTGACCACGGCCATCCAGACGGTGGACCCGGCCGTGGAGGAGGCCGCCCGCACCGACATTGCGGCATGGCGGGCCGGCCGCGACGCGCGCGCCGTCGACGAGGCCCTCCAGAACCTGCGGGACACGGCGAAGACCGACGCGAACCTGATGCCGGCCACCCTCGCCTGCGCCCGTGTGGGCGTCACCACCGGTGAGTGGGCCGGTGCCCTGCGGGAGGTGTTCGGCGAGTACCGGGCCCCCACCGGGGTGTCCGCCGCGTCCTCGGTGCACGCGGGCGGCCGGCAGCTCTCCGACGTGCGGGAACGGGTCGTGGCGACCGGGAAGGAGCTTGGCCGCCGGCTGAAGTTCCTCGTCGGCAAACCCGGCCTGGACGGGCACTCCAACGGTGCCGAACAGATCGCCGTGCGCGCCCGGGACGCCGGTTTCGAAGTGGTCTACCAGGGCATCCGGCTCACGCCCGCGCAGATCGTCGCCGCCGCCGTGGAGGAGGACGTCCACGTCGTGGGCCTGTCGGTGCTCTCCGGCTCGCACATGGAACTGGTGCCCCTGGTACTCGACGGGCTGCGCGCGGCCGGCGTCGGGGAGGTGCCCGTGGTCGTCGGCGGCATCATCCCGCCGGCGGACGCCGAGCGGCTGAAGGCCCTCGGCGTCGCCGAGGTGTACACGCCGAAGGACTACGGCCTCACCGAGATCATGGACAGCGTGGTCGACGTCATCCGGGTCGCCAACGGCCTGGGCCGATCACAGCCCGCCAGCTGACCCGGTTGGACTCCGAGACGCTGACTTCGCGGAGAGTAGTCGTCGCGGAAAGTAACTGATGCCTGGTGAGAGCCTCAAAGGCCTGGTGAGAGATGTTTCGCCGGCTCGGGACCGATGTGCGAGGTGGCCGGCGGGCGCGTAGCGTGCCCAGGATGGTCTCCGACACTCCGTCCTTGGACGACGCGGTGGCCCTGGCCACCCGAGCCCATACCGGCCAGCTTGACAAGATCGGCGAGGGGTATATCGGCCATCCGCTGCGGGTCATGCGGGCGGTTGCCGCCATCGCGGACGGCGTCGGGGCCGACCATGAGCACGCGCAGATGGCGGCGGTGCTCCACGACGTCGTCGAGGACTCCGCGATCACCCTGGACGATCTGGTCGCGCTTGGTTACCCGCCCGCGGTCGTGGCGGCGGTCGACGCGCTCAGCCACCGCCCGGGGGAGCCGGTGGAGGACTACCTCGCCCGGGTCGCCGCCGACGATCTCGCCGTCGCCGTGAAGCGGGCGGACATGGCCGACAACGGCGACCCGGCGCGGCTGATCAGGCTGCCCGCGGAGCGGGCGGACCGTTACCGGCAGCGTTACGCCGACCGGACGCGCCTGCTCGACGACCTTGTCGCCGCCCGGCGGGCCGCTGGGAAGGCGGCCGGAACTGGGGAAGCCGCTGAGGCAGCCGACGCGGACGCCCACCGGAAGCC
>NZ_CAAAFS010000312.1:31107-49521 GCF_900634755.1 Protofrankia symbiont of Coriaria myrtifolia | reverse complement strand
GCCCCACAGGACAGCGCTCCACAGAGCGGCGCTTCGCCGGGCGGTGTTCCGCGGTGCGGTGCCCCGCAGGACAGTGCCTCACAGAGCGGCGCCCCGCGGGGCAGTGCCCCGCGGAACAGAGCGCCATGGGAGGACGTCCCGCTGGAGGATGCTCCGGAGCCGCGGGCCAGGCGGCTGGAGCGGAACTGGAGCGAACTGCTTCAGGAGATCCGGGTGGCGCAGGCCGGCGTGCAGATCCTCTTCGCCTTCCTGCTGACCCTCCCCTTCACCCAGCGCTGGAACCAGGTCACCGACTTCCAACGGGCGCTCTACCTGGCCACGCTGCTGCTGGTCGCCGCCGCGTCCGCGCTGCTGATCGGCCCGGTGGCCTACCACCGGATCATGTTCCGCCGGGGTGCCCGCGCCCGGCTGGTCGCCGCGGCCAACACCATGGCGCTGGCCGGGCTGGTCATGCTGGGCGCGGGGATCAACGGCGCCGTCCTGCTCGTCGTCGACGTGCTGATGGGCCCGCTCGCCACCGTCCTGATCTGCTCGGCGACCGCGGCGTTCTTCGTCGCGCTGTGGTGGGCCCTGCCGCAACTGACCCGCTGGGAGCTGACAGCCATCCACGAGGACGCCCAGGATTCGCGACCACCCGCCCCCGGTGCGCCCGACGCTGGTGCGCCCGACGCCGGACCGCCCCACCCTGGACCGCCTGGGGCTGGCACGCGGTAAGGTGCGCAACCGTGCGTCTTGTGATAGCCCGGTGCAGCGTCGACTATGTGGGCCGACTGACGGCACACTTGCCCAGCGCCGTCCGCCTGCTGCTGGTGAAGGCTGACGGATCGGTGTCCATCCACGCGGACGGGCGGGCCTACAAGCCGCTGAACTGGATGAGCCCGCCCTGTGCGATAGCCGAGGCGGACGGCGTCTGGCAGGTGACCAACCGCGCGGACGAGCAGCTCGTCATCACCATCGAGGAGATCCTGCACGACTCCTCGCACGAGCTCGGCGTGGATCCCGGCCTGCAGAAGGACGGCGTCGAGGCACACCTGCAGGTCCTGCTCGCCGATCGGCCGGACGCGATCCAGGAGGGCCTCACCCTGGTACGCCGCGAGTACGAGACCGGCATCGGCCCGGTCGACCTGCTCTGCCGGGATCCCGACGGCGCCAGCGTCGCGGTCGAGGTGAAACGCAAAGGCGAGATCGATGGCGTCGAACAGCTCACTCGCTATCTCGCCCGGCTGCAGGACGATCCTTTCCTGCCGCACCCGGTACGCGGCATCCTGGTGGCCCAGTCGATCACCCCACAGGCCCGCCTGCTCGCCGCGGACCGCGGCCTGGCCTGCGTCACCGTCGACTACGACGCCCTGCGTGGCCTGGCCCCCGCCATCCCCACCCTGTTCTGACCCTCTTTCGCGCTGGACGGCCCGATTCCGGCGCGGCGGCGCGGGCGAAAGTCGAAGGATGTGAATCCGCTGCCGCGATAACAGCACCGCATTCACATCCTTCGAACCCCTCTCTTTCGTGCCGTGACTGGTGGTAACGTGCCAGGTGCCGGGTGGAGCGCCTGGCTCTGTCGGAGAGCGGACGTTCACGACCAGCATCGTGATGAGCTGATGCAATGATGACTGCGTACGACGATCGACCTTTCTGATGATCTTCATCGGCAGGCGCTGTCGATTGCCAGGGGCACCCGACGGACCCTGAGCGACACGGTTGCCGACCTCATACGTCGTGGGCTGGGGCAGAGTGGAGCGGCGGAGGTGTCCCGCAGCGAACGGACCGGCCTCCCGGTGGTGCGTCTCGGCACCGTCATCACGAGCGAGGACGTCCGCGCCATGGACGACGACCAGTGGCCACTCTCCTGGACGCCAACGTACTGATCACACTCATTGTCACCGATCACGTCCACCACGACGCGGCCGAAGCATGGCTTGCCGGCACCGCCGGCCGCTTCGCGACCTGCCCGATAACCGAGGGCAGCCTGGTGCGCCTGCTCATACGTGAAGGCCAGTCGGCGCAGACGGCAACGGCGGTCGTGTCGGCGATAGCCGGTGACTCCCGCCATGAGTTCTGGCCGGACGAAGTTTCATACAGCGCTGTGTCGATGACGGGAGTTATCGGGCATCGACAGGTGACGGACGCATATCTCGCGTATCTCGCCCGAACGCACAACGGGCGTCTGGCGAGTTTCAACCAAGGTCTGGCCAAGCTGCACGACGACATCGTCGACCTGATCCCTACATAATCCGCTCTCGACGACCCGCTCTCGCCCGGGGCCCGGCCGAGCGTTCCGTTCCCGGCCGAAGCCGGTTACCCGATCGCCCGATTTCATAATAATTATACGATTTTCGGGCTGATGCGACGTGAAGTGGTGGTTGTGGGGCCGCGTGCCGAGGACCTGGTGGAGTATCCGCGCGTCGCTGGTGGGCACAACGACGACAGCGACGACGAGAGGGGCGGTCCGGGATGGCTGGGGACTTCACGAGGGTCGGCGTGGTGGGGCTCGGCACCATGGGCGCGGGAATCGCCGAGGTGCTGGCGCGCGCCGGTATCGAGGTGGTGGGCGTCGAACACGACGACAGGGCGCTGGCACGGGGGCTCGGCCGGATCCGCCACTCGACCGACCGGGCGGTCGACGGCGGCAAGCTGACCGGAGCCGACCGGGACGCGCTGTTCACCCGGATCCGCGCCGGCACCGACCTGTCGGCGGTGGCGGACTGCCGGCTGGTCATCGAGGCGGTGCCCGAGCGGCTCGAGGACAAGCGGGCCGTCCTCGCCGACCTGGACGCACTGTGCCCGTCCGGGACCATCATCGCGACGAACACCAGCTCGCTGTCCATCACCGAACTGGCCACCGGGACCTCCCGGTCGTCCCGGGTCGTCGGCACCCACTGGTTCAACCCGGCACCGGTCATGGGGCTGGTCGAGATCGTCCGTACGGTCGTCACCGACGCCACCGTGCTGGCGGACGTCGAAGCCCTCGTCACGAAGGTCGGCAAGACCGCGGTGATCGCCGCGGACCGGGCCGGTTTCATCGTCGACGCCCTGCTGTTCGGCTACCTCAACAGCGCCGTGGGGATGCTGGAGGCGCACTACGCCACCCGTGAGGACATCGACGCGGCCATGCGTCTGGGCTGCGGGCATCCGATCGGCCCGCTCGCGCTGCTCGACCTGATCGGGCTCGACTCGGCCTACGAGATCCTGGACTCGATCCACCGCACCTCCCACGACCACCTGCACGCTCCGGCGCCGCTGCTGCGGCAGCTGGTCGCGGCCGGGATGCTCGGCCGCAAGACCGGGCGTGGCTTCTACACCTACGCCGCCCCCGACACGTCCGAGATCGTCGACGTGGTGCCGGCGGCCGCTACCACGGCTGGCACCGTGACCGGTGCCACGCCCCGGCCGGTGCGCACGGCGGGCATCGTCGGCAGCGGGACGATGGCCGCCGGGATCGTCGAGGTCTGCGCCCGGTACGGCTACGACGTGGTGTTCCACGCCCGCGGCGAGGAGAAGGTCGCCGCTGTCCGCAAGAAGCTGGAAAGCTCGCTCGAGCGGGGCGTCGAGAAGGGGAAGATCTCCCTGGACGACCGGGCCGCCGCCCTGTCCCGGGTGCGGGGCAGCACCGACCTGGCCGCCCTCGCCGGCTGCGACCTCGTCATCGAGGCGATCGTGGAGGACCTCGCGGTCAAGCGTGCCCTGTTCGCGGCCCTCGACGCGGTGGTGCGCCCCGGGGCGGTGCTGGCGACGACCACGTCGTCCCTGCCGGTGATCGAGTGCGCGGCCGCCACCGCCCGCCCGCGGGACGTGGTGGGGATGCACTGGTTCAACCCGGCGCAGGTGATGCGGCTGGTGGAGATCGTGCCCACCGTCCTGACCGCGGACGACGTCACCGCCACGGCCTTCGAGGTGGCGCGGGCGGTGGGCAAGCATCCGGTGCGCTGTGGCGACCGGGCCGGTTTCATCGTCAACGCCCTGCTGTTCCCCTACCTCAACGACGCGGTGAAGATGCTGGCGGACCACTACGCGGACATCGACGCCATCGACACGGCGATGACGGTTGGCTGCGGGCATCCGATGGGGCCGTTCGCGCTCGTCGACGTCGTTGGCCTGGATGTGACGCTTGCCATCCAGCGCGCTCTGTACCAGGAGTTCCGGGAGCCTGGCCACGCTCCGGCTCCGCTGCTCGAACACCTTGTCAGAGCGGGTTATCTCGGCCGCAAGACCCGCCGCGGGTTCCGGATCCACTGATCAGGCATGCCGGTCGTTGGGCGGCTGGGGTGTCGGCACCGTCGCCTACGATGGCGCCGTACGGCGTGATTCGTCACCGACACGCCGGCTCCCGTTGCCACCTCCGGAGGATGCCGCGATGATCCCGCTGGACAAGCTGGACAAGGATGCCGCCCGGGATCTGGGCCGCGAGATCGTGACGTTCGTGCCCGACTTCGTGGTGATGCTCAGGAAGGTCCTGGCCGATCCGCGAGTCTCCCAGTCGGCCAAGCTTGAGGCGGCCGGGGCGCTGGCGTATTTGCTGTCCCCGAAGAACCGGCTGACGAACCTGATCCCGTTGGTGGGCCAGCTCGACGATGTCGCGATCGTGGCCTTCGCGTTCCGCAGGCTGGAGATCGGCGCGGGTGAGGCCGTGCTGCGGGAGCACTGGCGCGGCAGCGACCGGGCCTTCCAGCTTCTGCTGGGTGCCTCCGCGGCCTTCTCGTCGCCGCGGGGGGTGCTCCGGAAGGCGAAGCTGGTGAAGACGATCGCCACGTCGACCGCCAACCGGATCGGTGTTTCCCGGCGTCATCCGGCGGGCGGGGCGGACCCACATCGGGTCATCGAAGGTGAGGTCGTCGACCGGACGTCGGCGACGCACCCACAATGACCCGGAGCCGGTCCCGGCGGGCGCGAGCGCAGGGGCGGGCACAGACGCCGCGGGCACCCGTAATCGTCGGATCCGAGACGACCGAACAGCATCCGGACGGCGACTGGGTCGTCCGTCGGGTCAGCGGCGCGGCCGCGTGGAAGCACTACCGCTGCCCCGGCTGTGAGCAGGAGATAGTCCCGGCCACCCCGCACGTGGTGTGCTGGCCTGACGACCAGGTCGCTGACCGCAGGCACTGGCACACGATCTGCTGGACCCACCGCGGCCGCCGGAATCCGCCGGGCCGGTCGCGGCCGGGCGGCTGATCCGGCCCGGCTCGCGATCCCGGTCCGCGTACGGCCGCGGGCCCGTGCCCCCAGGGCAGGGGCGGGGTCAGGAGCGGACGGCCGTGGGCCGTTCGGCGTCCGCCGGCTCCGGATCCACGCTGAGGTCCAGGGGGGCCATCGCCGCGGCCAGCCGGTCGCGCAACTGACCGAGCTGGGCGGTCACCTGGTCGCGTTGCCGACCGAGGTCGGCCAGCCGACGCCGCGAGTCGTTCTCGGCCGTTTCGGCTGCCTCACGGGCGTCGGCGACGATCCGCTGTGCCTGCGCCTCCGCGGTAGCGATGGTCTCCTGAGCCTTTGTCTCGGCCTCCCGGACCGTTCGTTCGCGGGTGCGCTGCGCGTCGGCGTGGGTCTGCTGGGCCTCCTCCAGCGCGACCTCGGCTTCCCGAGTCCGTTCGGCGCGGACGACGGCGGCCTCTTCCTCGGCAAGCTGGAGGATCTTGGTGATCCGCTCGCCGAACTCCTCCCAGGCCGGCCGGTTGGCGGCCAGATCATCACGCAGCGTGGCGGCCTCGGTGGCGGCCTCCGAAGCCGCGGCCTCGGCCGCGGCCCGATGCGACTCGGCTTCCCGCAACTGTTCGACAAGCCAGTTGACGTGCGCCCGGACCTGATGCGGGTCGTAGCCGCGACGAACCAGATCGAACTCCGGCGAGGCATCCCCACCGCCGGACATCGGGATGAGATCGGTTTGTTCGGTCATGGGACATCAGCGTGCCAGACCACTGTCATGGTTGACCTCCTCGGGGCCGGTGA
Source organism: Protofrankia symbiont of Coriaria myrtifolia (assembly GCF_900634755.1). Taxonomy (NCBI): domain Bacteria; kingdom Bacillati; phylum Actinomycetota; class Actinomycetes; order Frankiales; family Frankiaceae; genus Protofrankia; species Protofrankia symbiont of Coriaria myrtifolia. The sequence continues at coordinate 43,584 of NZ_CAAAFS010000312.1, read as the reverse complement.
ACCGACGTACATCGAGTCTCCCGGAAAATGCGCCGATCGCCAGGTTTGTGCTCGAGAAACCCGGCGTTGCGGGTACCCGGCATCCAATACCCCTACACCCCGCGGAAGCGGTTGATCTGGGTGAGGTGACGTTCGCGTGTCGCCTGGTCGCGGACGCCGAGGCCTTCCGCGGGGGCGAGGCAGAGCACCCCGACCTTGCCCTGGTGGAGGTTGCGGTGGACGTCGTAGGCGGCCTGCCCGGTCTCGGTCAGCGGATACACCCGGGAGAGGGTCGGATGGATCAGGCCCTTGGCGATCAGCCGGTTGGCCTCCCATGCCTCGCGGTAGTTCGCGAAATGCGACCCGACCACGCGCTTGAGGTTCATCCACAGGTAGCGGTTGTCATAGGAGTGCATGAAACCGCTGGTGGAGGCACAGGTCACGATCGTCCCGCCGCGCCGGGCGACGTAGACGGAGGCGCCGAAGGTCTCCCGTCCGGGATGCTCGAAGACGATGTCGGGGTCCTCGCCGCCGGTGAGCTCCCGGATCCTCCGGCCGAACCGCTGCCATTCCTTCGGGTCCTGGTTGTGTTCGTCCTTCCAGAACCGGTAGCCCTCCGCGGCCCGGTCGATCACCAGCTCGGCACCCATCCGGCGGACGATCTCGGCCTTGTGAGCGGAGGAGACGACACAGACCGGGATCGCGCCGCCGTTGAGTGCCATCTGCGTGGCATAGGAGCCGAGACCGCCGCTGGCACCCCAGATCAGCACCACGTCGCCCTGCTTCATGTTCGCGCCGTTGCGTGACACCAGCTGGCGGTAGGCGGTGGAGTTCACCAGGCCGGGGGAGGCGGCCTCCTCCCAGGTCAGATGCGCGGGTTTCGGCATGAGCTGGTTCGCCTTGACCAGGGCGAGCTCGGCCAGCCCCCCGAAGTTGGTCTCGAAGCCCCAGATGCGCTGCTCCGGGTCGAGCATCGTGTCGTCGTGGCCCTCGGGACGCTCCAGCTCGACCGACAGGCAGTGGGCCACCACCTCGTCGCCGGGCGCCCAGGCGTGCACCCCGGGGCCGGCGCGCAGGACGACTCCGGCGAGGTCGGAGCCGACTACGTGGTACGGCAGGTCGTGGCGTTTGCCGAGCGGGGAGACCCGGCCGTAGCGCTCCAGGAAGCCGAACGTCGGGAGCGGTTCGAAGATCGACGTCCACACGGTGTTGTAGTTGATCGCGGAGGCCATGACCGCGACCAGCGCCTCGCCCGGGCCGAGCTCGGGAGTGGCGACCTCGTCGACGTACAGGGCACGTCGGGGGTCCTTCTCCTGGGAGGTGAGTCCGGCGAAGATGTTGACGTCCGCCTTGCGGACCACCGCCGCCCGGTAGCGCTCGGGTATGCGAAGGTCCGCGAACTCCTTCCGGGGGGTGTCACCGGCAAGAATCGCCTCAGCAATTTCCTTCACGATCGACCTCCCATGCGTCATGTGTGACGTGGGCCAAGATGCTACCGGCGGGTATGCCTAGTAGTCGTCCAGTTAGGGGTGTGCGTAGGGGCCGGAAGCGATACAACGTGAGATGAGAGCAACCATTGGGGGTGGGAGCGCGTCTGATCTGTTGTGACCGCGCCCATGACAGTCGTGGAGGGGTGGCGGCCCGTGCCTGCGCGGAGCGACGCCGCCCGTAGCGAGGTCGCACGGGACGCCGACACCGCTCTCACCGTTTTGTACTCGGAACATTACCGGTCGCTTGTCCGTCTCGCCGCTCTCCTGCTCGACGATCTCGGCCTGTGCGAGGAGGTCGTCCAGGACGCCTACATCCGTGTGCACGCGGCCTGGGGCCGTCTGCAGGACCGCGAGAAAGCGCTCGCCTACCTGCGGCAGACCGTCGTCAACCTCGCGCGTTCGACGCTGCGGCGCCGGCTGGTGGCCCTCAAGCACGCGCCCAAGCCGATGCCGCACGCGGCCAGCGCGGAGGAGGGCGCCTACGCCCTGGTCGAGCGGGCCGCCGTCGTGCAGGCCCTGCGCGAGCTGCCGCGCCGTCAGCGGGAGGCGGTGGTCCTGCGCTACTATGCCGATCTTTCCGAGGCGGATACCGCGGCGGTCATGCGCTGCAGCGTCGGATCGGTGAAGGCGTACACGTCCCGCGGGCTGGCCGCGCTGGGTAGCAAGCTGGAGGGCCTGCGGTGACCGGGCTCGAACCCGACGAGCTACGCCGGCGCCTTGCCGAGGCGGTCGAACCACTGCAGACGTCGCCGGACGCGTACGCGCGGATCCGCGCCGGGGCGCTGCGCCGGCGCCGGATGCGGGTGCCGGCCGCGGCCTTCGGCGGGCTGGCGCTGGCGGGCGTGATCGGTGTCGCCTACGTGGTGAGCGAGCCCCGCGACTCCACCACCCTGGTCGAACCGGCCGCGCCGCCGTTGACGCAGACGGCCGGCGCGACGGCCGCACGCACCCCGACCTCGTCGGCCGCCCACGGCGGCGGCGGCGGAGGCGGCCCGGTCCGCGGGACCATCACCGCGCAGCCCTCGTCGCTGTCCACCTCGCCGGTCACGGAAATCAGCCCGCTGCCGTCCCCGAGCGCGACGGCCGGGCGGCCCAGCGTCTCGCCCAGCAACATCAACTCCCCGCCCCTGCCGCAGCCGGTGTCCCGGCCGGCGAAAAAGGGCGATGTCGACGGCGACGGCACGGACGACACGACGCAACTGTCTGGCAACACCCTCATGGTCACGCTCAGCCGGTTCGGGCCGGCCACGCTGGCGCTGTCGGAGGTGGTGTCGCCGCCGACCATATCGATCATCGACATTGACGCCGACGGCTACGGTGAGCTGATCGTCCAGACCGCTGGTAACGCCGACACCAGGACGTTCACCGTGATCAAACTGATCGCGGCCAGACAGCTACGGCAGGTGAGCGGGTCGCCGCTGCCGCTGTCGGCAGGTCTCTCGGGCACCCACGGTGATGGCTTCACCTGCGACGGCCCAACGCCCGGGACCGTGGTCGTTGCCACTGGCAACGCCACCGGCAACGCCGCCAGCGACCGGACGTACTCGGTCACGTACACGACGTGGCGTCTGTCCGGCGAGAGCTTCCAGGCGGTCGGCTCACCTACGTCCTCAACGGTGGACCTGAACACGACCGCGTCGCCCTTCACCGCCGGCTGCGGGGTTTAGCCCCGGATTTCCGCTTTGCGAAAATCCGGGGACCCCTACTCTCTGGGGTTGGCCGTCGAGGGTGGTTTCTGGATCATCTGGTGATGATCCAGAAAAGTAAGGACCTTGCGGTGTGTCCGCTTTGCGAAAATCCGGGGACGGTGGCCGCGGGAAAAATGTGGGTGGTGGTGGTCGGGGGCGAAAAAGGATGTGGATCCGGTGTTGTCCGAACAGCGGCGGATCCACATCCTTCAGGCCCTTCCGGGGTATTTTGTTCCGTGGGGGTCGTTGTCGGTGGTTCTCGGACCACTCGGCCGTCGTTTTCGGGATTTTCGGTCATCTGGTGACGGCTGACACCAGTGATGGTCGACAGCGGGAGCTGTGGCGCTGGTCGGCGGGAAGCCGCCGGGGAAGGGCCCGCGAGATCCGTTGGTCGGGGCCATCGTCTGGAGCCGCCAGTTCGCCGGTCGGGGTCACCAGGTGAGGCCACCGGCTGGGCCGGTGTGGGGGATCAGCGTTTGGCGGCCTGGACCAGCTCGGTGAGGACGCCGCCGGTGTCCTTCGGGTGCAGGAAGGCGATGCTGGCGCCCATGGAGCCGTGCCGGGGTCGTTTGTCGACCAGCCGGACCCCCGTGGCGCCGATCGAGGCCAGCGCATTCTCGACATCGTCGACGCCGTAGCCGATGTGATGGACTCCCTCGCCGTTGCGGGCGAGGAACTTGCCGACCGGCGAGTCCGGTCGGATCGGCTCCAGCAGCTGTACATAGGAGCTGCCCGCGGGGCCGTCGGCGACGAACAGCATGGCTTCACGCACCCCCTGTTCCTCGTTGATCTCCTGGGACGCTACCGTGAGGCCGAACGTCGTCTCGTACCAGGAGATGGACTTCTCCAGGTCACGGACGGCGATGCCGACATGGTCGATTCTGGTGAACATCGCGGTCTCTGCCTCTCTTTCGTGGTCGTTGCGGTTGCCAGGATTTTCATGATCATTATGATTACCGTGATCGTCGCGGTGGCGTGGACGAAGGAGATGTGGGGAGCGCGGAAGTCTCGCCGACATGCCGGCCCATCCTCCTGGGATCGTTCCGGGATGCTGCCACACCTGACCGCCACCGGCGCGGATACGCGGGTCGCCCCTGCTGGTCCGGCATGTTAGCCATGATCACGTTATGGTTACCAAAGACGCTGTCGTACCTGCGGGAGGCCCACTCATGCCTGGTTCCGTCATCGTGGCCGGTGCGCGGACGCCGATCGGCAAACTGTCCGGTTCGCTGAAGAACTTCTCCGCCGTCGAGCTGGGTGGGTTCGCGATCAAAGCCGCGTTGTCACGGGCCGGGATCAGTGGCGACCAGGTCGATTACGTGATCGTTGGGCATGTGATCCAGGCGGGTCAGGGTCAGATCACCTCCCGGCAGGCGGCGGCCAGGGGCGGAATCCCGCTGAGCGTTCCCGCGCTCACCGTGAACAAGGTCTGCCTCTCCGGCCTGGACGCGATCGCGCTGGCCGACACCTACATCGCCAGCGGCGAGTTCGACATCGTCGTCGCCGGTGGGATGGAGTCGATGACACACGGCCCGCACCTGTTGCGGTCCCTGCGCGCGGGCGTCCGCTACGGCAGCGCCGAGCTGGTGGACGCAACCGCACACGACGCTCTGACCTGTGCGTTCGACCAGGTGGCGATGGGGGAGGGCACCGAGCGGGGCAACTCGACGCGGGGTATCGGCCGGGCCGAGCAGGACGAGTTCTCCGCCCGGTCGCACCAGCGGGCCGCCGCCGCGATCAAGAACGGCCTGTTCGACGAGGAGATCGTCCCGGTCGAGGTGCCGCAGCGCCGCGGCGACCCGATACTGATCAGCCAGGACGAGGGCGTTCGCGGTGAGACCACCGCCGACTCGCTGGCGAAGCTGCGTCCCGCCTTCGCCGCCGACGGCACGATCACGGCCGGTTCGGCGTCGCAGATCTCCGACGGTGCCGCGGCCGTCGTGGTCACCAGCCGGGCCAAGGCGGCCGAGCTCGGCCTGCCCGTGCTCGCCGAGGTCGGCCACCACGGTTTCGTCGCCGGCCCGGACCCGTCCCTGCACTCCCAGCCGTCGAACGCGATCCTGGCGGCGTTGCGCAAGGAGGGGCTGACCCCCGCGGACGTGGACCTCTACGAGATCAACGAGGCGTTCGCGGCGGTGGGCGTCCAGTCCATGCGCGATCTCGGTATCGGCCCGGAGGTCACCAACGTCAACGGGGGCGCGATAGCGCTCGGGCACCCGGTCGGCATGTCCGGTACCCGGATCGCCCTCACGCTCGCCTACGAGCTGCGTCGCCGGGGCGGCGGTATCGGTGCTGCCGGCCTGTGCGGTGGTGGTGGTCAGGGCGACGCGCTCGTGCTGCGCGTCCCGGCGTGAGCTCGACCCCGGTGGCGCTCCCGGCGCCCGGGCCGGTCCGGACGCGCTCCGTCGCCCCGGCCGACCTGGTGGACGCCGCCGTTGCCGGCTCCCCACGGGCGCTCGCCCGGCTGATCTCCCTGGTGGAGGACGCCTCCCCGCAGCTGCGGGAGATCATGACCCTGCTGGCGCCACGCGCCGGGCGGGCGCAGGTGATCGGCCTCACCGGCTCCCCCGGGGTGGGCAAGTCGACCTCGACGTCCGCTCTTGTCGGCGCGTTCCGCGCCCGTGACCTGCGGGTCGGCGTCCTGGCCATCGACCCGTCGTCCCCGTTCAGCGGCGGCGCGCTGCTCGGGGACCGGGTGCGCATGCAGCAGCACGCCACCGACCCCGGCGTCTACATCCGCTCGCTGGCCTCCCGAGGGCATCTCGGTGGGCTGTCCTGGGCGACCCCGCAGGCGCTGCGCGTGCTGGACGCGGCCGGCTTCGACGTGGTGCTCGTCGAGACGGTGGGGGTGGGCCAGGCCGAGGTCGACATCGCCTCGCTGGCCGACACCACGCTGGTGCTGCTGGCACCGGGGATGGGCGACGGCGTCCAGGCGGCCAAGGCCGGCATCCTGGAGATCGCCGACGTGTTCGTGGTCAACAAGGCCGACCGGGACGGCGCGGAGCACACCTACCGGGAGCTCAAACACATGATCGCCCTGGCCGGGCCGGCCGGCGACCAGCGGTGGCAGCCGCCGGTGGTCAGGACCGTCGCGTCCCGTGCGGAGGGTGTCGACGAGATCGTGGACGCGATCGCCGAACACCGTGCGTGGATGCTCCAGCAGGGTGTGCTGAACGCCCGCCGGCGTCGGCGGGCCGCCGACGAGATCGAACAGATCGCCCTCACCGAGCTGCGGGCCCGCATGGGCGGCCTGCGGGACGCGACCCTGCTGGACGCGCTCGCGGGCGAGGTCGTCGCGGGCGCGCTCGACCCCTACACGGCCGCCGAGCGCGTGATCGCCGGTGTGACCGGCCGCGGGGCGACCAGCGGCGGGACGGCCGGTACCGGAGCGATCATCGGCTGATTCGGCCGGTTCCCGCCGGGCCGGCCGGCCCGGGTGCCGGGCCGGCGCTACTGGTGTGCGGCCTGGCGCCGTCCGCCGTTGCGCACCGCCAGGTGGCCGGCCGCCGCGATCACCGCGTTGACGTCGAGGGGCGCGCCGACGACACCTACCGCGCCGGCCTGCCGCAGCTTGGTCAGATCCCGCGGGTCGTCGTCCGTGGTGAGGACGACAGCGGGGACCTGCCCGGCGGTGGCGTCCGCCGCGAGCACCCGCAGCAGTTCCTCGACCGGCGCGTCGGGCAGGATCCGGTCCAGCAGCACCAGCGCCGGCCGGGAGCGCCGCACGGCGTCCAGCGCGAGGGCGGCGCGCGGGACGCAGACCGTGTCCGCTCCCAGCGAGCTGCGCAGCACATGGGTGACCATCGCCCGGGTCGCCGGGTCACCGCTGACGTGCACGACCCGCAGGCGGCTGTCGACCGGCTCCGTCCCCGGCACTGATCCCGCCGACGGCCGGTCCGTGACGGCCGGCACCGGCGCGAACCCGTCATCGTCGTCCGGGTCGCCGTAGGCGTCGTCGAAACGGACGTCGATGGTGTCCAGGACCACGGCGAACACGCTGCCCACCCGGTAGCGGCTGGCCGCGGTGAGAACACCGCCCATGGCCGTGACCAGGGCGTGGGACAGCGCCAGCCCCAGCCCACTACCCTCGACGCCGCTCCGTTCGGCTCCGAGCCGTTCAAACGGCCGGAACAGCCTGTTCATGGCCTCGGGGGGCAGGCCGTTGCCGTCGTCCTCGACCTCGATCCGCACCCGGCCCCCGGTGACGGGCACGATCCCGACGCGGACGGTGCCGCCCTCACGGCCGTACTTCAGGGCGTTGCCGACCAGGTTGAGCAGGACCTGCCACAGCCGCCGCCGGTCGGCGTCGGCGACCAGGGGTTCGGCCGGTGAGATGACCCGCCGGATCCCGCGCTGCGCGGCCAGCGGCTCGACCAGCTCGACGACGCCCTGAACGATCTCCAGGACGTTGACGGGCCCCTTGTTGATGTCCCCTCGCCCGGCCCGCAGCCGGGCGAGGTCGAGCACGTCGTCGATGAGGGCCTGCATATGCCGGCCACCGGTGATGATCCGTTCGACGTCGTCGTGCAGCTCCGGCGCCAGCGGCTCGAGCTCCAGCAGCTGGGCGAAGCCGAGGACCGCGTTGAGGGGGGTGCGCAGCTCGTGGCCGAGCCGGGCGACGAACTCGTCCTTCGCCCGGGACTCCCGTTCGGCCGCCTCCCGGGCCCGGATGTCCTCGGTGTCCTGGGCGGCGATCACGAAGCCGCCGTCGGGATCGGCCCGTACCGACACTAGATAGGGCGCCGGGTTGCCCGCGGTGTCGACGAGATCGACGGTTCCGCGCCACTGGCCGGTACGGCTGAGCGCCCGGGGTACGACATCGCGCAGCCGGACCCGCGAGGACGGCTCCACCACGTCGATCAGGTCCCGTAGATGGATCGTCCCGGCCAGCCGTTCGCCGAGAAAGGTCCTCGCGGCCGCGCCCGCGTCGAGCACGCGGCCGTCCGCGCCGACGAGTACGACCAGGCTTGTCAGCGCGTCGAGGAGGGTCCGTGGAACCACCTATGCCTCGTCGTCCCGTGCCTCGTCATCCCGGTCATTGCGCATCGTCCACTCCACGGCGGGCAATAGTAGGGCGTGCCGTCGAAGAGCGTTGTCTCGGGTTTGGTCGAGTGTCCGTTTATGCCGTCCCAGGGATGGAACCTGCACAGAAGGTAGCATCCGGCGGCTGGTCGTCGCCAATGCTGGCACACTCACCAATCCCGGCAGGCTCACCGATACCGGCACGAAGGTGGTGGCAGCCATGGTAGATCTTGAACCATGCTCGTAGCGTTCAGCGTGACCCCGATCGGCACCGGCGAGGACGTCGGCGACCTGGTCGCCGAGGCGGTGCGGGTGGTCCGCGCCAGCGGCCTGCCCAACGAGACGTCGGCGATGTTCACGACGGTCGAGGGGGAGTGGGACGAGGTCATCGACGTCGTGCGCCGGGCGGTCGAGGCCGTGGGCGCGAGGTCCGGACGGGTGAGCCTGGTACTCAAGGCCGACATCCGCCAGGGGGTCACCGACGCGATACACGCCAAGGTCGCCTCGATCGAACGGCGCCTGGCCCAACAGTGACCCAACAGTGACCGCTGCCCGGCCAGGTTGGCCAACCTGGCCGGGTTGGACGGATTTCGTCTGGTCCGTGATGGCTGCCGAGCTGGTTGCGGGCTGGCCGGAGGCGCGATGCCGACCGGCCGTGGGCGCCCGGTACACCGAGGCGCTGTCCGGTTTCGCTGCTCGGATGCAACGATGGAGTCATGCCACGGAGGTCACCCATGTCGTCCGGGCCCCGATCGTCAGGACCAGGGCCCGCCAGATCGCGAAACGCCTCGCCCTCAGATCCACGGCTTTCTGACGAACTCGCCGGCCTCCGCTTCGCCGGCGCGGTCCCGCTTGACCCCAAGCCCGCGCCCACCCGGCCGGCGGCCACCGCCGCGGGTGCGGCGCGAACCGCCCAGGCGGGCCCGGGCGCCCCGGCGCAACCCGTCGTCGTGGACGTCAGCGAGGCCACGTTCGCCACGGAGGTCCTGCAGCGGTCCATGCAGGTCCCGGTGGTGGTCGACTTCTGGGCCAGCTGGTGCGGCCCGTGCAAGCAGCTCAGCCCCATCCTCGAGCGGCTGGCGGAAGCCGACGGTGGACGCTGGGTCCTCGCCAAGATCGATGTGGACGCGAACCCGCAGCTCGCCCAGGCCGCGGCCGTCCAGGGCATTCCCGCGGTCAAGGCGATCATCGGTGGGCGGATCATCGGCGAGTTCACCGGCGCCCTGCCCGAACGCGAGGTGCGGGCCTGGCTCGACCAGCTGCTCGCGCTCGTCGACGAGGCCACCGACGGCCTGCCCAGCGGGCCGGACGCGGCCGCCGCCGACCCGCACCATGCCGCCGCGCAGGAGGCGCTCGCCCGCGGTGACCTCGACGCCGCCGCGGCGGCCTACCGCGCCCGGCTCGCCGAGGCCCCCGGTGACCAGGACGCGGTGCTGGGGCTTTCCCGTGTCGAGCTCTTCCAGCGGGTGGCGACGATCGACGCGACCGCGTTGCGCGCCCGGCTGGCGGCCGACCCCGACGACGTCGAGGCGGCCATCATGCTGGCCGACGTCCTGGTCGCCAAGGGCGAGATCGAGACAGGCCTGACCCGGCTGGTCGGCGTCGTCCGGCGGACCACCGGCGACGAGCGGGAGCGCGTCCGGGCCCACCTTGTCGACCTGTTCCAGGCGCTGGGGGACGGCGAGCCGGCGGTCGCCCCGGCCCGCCGAGCCCTCGCCGCCGCCCTGTTCTAGGCATTTTCCGGGGTTCTGCTCCCGGCGTTCTAGGCGTTTTCCACCTGGTTCCATCTGGTCGAGCGCCCCTGACCGGCCCGGCGAGCCTCGCCGGGCCGGCAGCACGGGGCGTCCGGCCGGCTGGTCGGTCCCGGTTGGCCCGTTTCCGGCTGGCCCGTGCCCCGTCAGCTGGTCAGTTCTGGGCGGCGCCCTCGTAGCACAGCCACAGGGTGCTCAGGGCGGGCAGGGTGAGCGTCACCGACGCCGGCTGGTTGTGGCGGGCGGCCTCCACAGCGAGCACGGAACCCAGGTTCCCCAGCCCGCTGCCGGCGTACTCGGTGGCGTCGGTGTTGATGAGCTCACGCCAGCGGCCGGCGAACGGCAGCCCGAGCTGGTAGCCGGTGTGGGGGACACCGGAGAAGTTGGTGACGCAGGCGATTACCCGCCCGCCCGTCGCGGCACCGCCAGCCGGGCCGCCAGCCGGGCCGGTGGAGGCCCACCGCAGGAACGAGAACACGTTGTTCTCGGCGTCGTTCGCGTCGATCCAGGAGAACCCCTCCGGGGAGATGTCTCGTTCCCAGAGGGCGGGGGTGGCCCGGTAGGCACCGTTGAGGTCCTTCAGCAGCGTGGCCACACCCCGGTGGTCCGGGTCGTCCAGGTGCCACCAGTCCAGCGACCGGGCCTCGGACCACTCGGCCTCCTGGGCGAACTCCCCGCCCATGAACAGCAGCTGCTTGCCCGGGTGCGCCCACATGTAGCCGTAGAGCGCGCGCAGGTTGGCCAGCTGCTGCCAGCGGTCACCGGGCATCTTGCGCAGCAGCGAGCCCTTCCCGTGCACCACCTCGTCGTGGCTGAGCGGGAGGACGAAGTTCTCCGAGTACGCGTACATCATGGAGAAGGTCATCTGATGGTGGTGGTACACGCGGAACACCGGCGCCCGGGAGAGGTAGTCGAGCGTGTCGTGCATCCAGCCCATGTTCCACTTGAAACCGAAGCCCAGACCCCCCAGATGCGTCGGGCGGGTCACCCCCGGCCAGGCCGTCGACTCCTCGGCGATCATCATCACCCCCGGGACGCGCCGGTAGACCGTGGCGTTGGTCTCCTGCAGGAACGACACCGCGTCCAGGTTCTCCCGGCCACCGTGGATGTTGGGGATCCACTCGCCCTCGGCCCTGGAGTAGTCCAGGTAGAGCATGGAGGCGACGGCGTCCACCCGCAGCCCGTCGATGTGGAACTCCTCGAACCAGTACACCGCGTTCGCGACCAGGAAGTTGCGCACCTCGGGACGCCCGAAGTCGAACACGTACGTCCCCCAGTCGGGCTGTTCGCCGCGGCGGGGGTCGGGGTGCTCGTACAGCGGGGTGCCGTCGAAGCGGCCCAGCGCCCAGACGTCCCGGGGGAAGTGCGCCGGCACCCAGTCGACGATCACACCGATGCCGGCCTGGTGGAGCTGGTCGACGAGGTAGCGGAAGTCGTCGGGGTCGCCGAACCGCGACGTCGGGGCGTAGTAGGCCGACACCTGGTAGCCCCACGAACCACCGAAGGGATGCTCGGCCACGGGCAGCAACTCGACGTGGGTGAAGCCCATCTCCCGCACGTGGGCGACGAGCTCGGTGGCGAGTTGGCGGTACGACAGCCCTCGGCGCCAGGAACCCAGGTGCACCTCGTAGACCGAGATCGGCATGGCGTGCCACGCGGTGCGCCTGCGCCGCGCCAGCCACGCCTCGTCACTCCAGGTGTAGTCGGACTCGAAGACGACGCTCGCCGTGGCCGGCGGGTTCTCGGTGTGCAGCGCGAGCGGGTCGGCCTTCTGCCGCCAGACACCGTCGAAGCCGAGGATCTCGTACTTGTACCGGCAGCCGGCGCCGATGCCGGGTACGAACAGCTCCCAGACGCCGGTCGCTCCCAGCGAGCGCATCGGGTAGGCCCGGCCGTCCCAGAAGTCGAAGTCGCCGACCACCCGCACCCCGCGGGCGTTCGGCGCCCACACGGCGAAACCGACCCCGCTGACCTCGGCTGTGCCGGTGCTGTCCGGGTAGCGGCGCACCCGTGCGCCGAGTGCCTTCCACAGCTGTTCGTGGCGGCCCTCACCGATGAGGTGGAGGTCCATCTCCCCGAGGGTGGGCAGGTGGCGGTAGGGGTCGTCGACGACGTGCGTGGCGTCGCAGTACTGGACCTCCAGCCGGTAGCCGGGGACGGCGCCGGTCGGCAGCGCCACGGCGAACACCCCGGCCGTGTGCAGCCGGGTGCACTCGAACCGCTCGTTCTCGGTGATGACGACCACGCCCACCGCGTCCGGCCGCAGGGCCCGCACGATCGTCCAGTCGCCGTGGGGATGGGCGCCGAGGATGTGATGCGGATCGTGGTGCGAGCCGTTCACCAGCCGCTCGAGTTCGGCGGTGTCGACGAGCAGGGACGGGGGGGACGACGCCGGGGCGTCCTGGCCGCCGGCGTCCCGCTCCGCCCCGCTCTGCCCGGTCGTGCCCCGTTCCGCCCTGTCGTGCTGGGCCGCGGTGTGCTCGCCGCGGTCGCGTCCGCCGTCCCGGTAGGCCGTTTCGGGATATCCGCCGCCCTCGGAATACCTGG
>NZ_CAAAFS010000312.1:0-30866 GCF_900634755.1 Protofrankia symbiont of Coriaria myrtifolia | reverse complement strand
CGCCGTCAGGACCGATCATGGACAACACGCCATCCTTAGAACGTAGTCATCAGTCCGTGGAGGTCAGCCGTTCGACCGAACCGAGCGGGATCGGCAGCCACGATGGACGGTGACGGGCCTCGTAGACGACTTCGTACACAGCCTTGTCGAGCTCGGACGCTCGCAACAGGGCAGCTTCCTCGCGTGGGTCGTGCCCGCGGACGCTGGCGTACCCGGCGCAGAAGGCGTCACGGTTGCGAGTCGCCCATTCCTGCGCGCGATATCTGAGTCCGGACTCGTCCTCCCGTTCCACCAACAGCGACCGTTCCAACAACAACGACTGGGCTGCGTAGTCGAATGATCGGAGCATGCCGGCGACATCACGATGGACGGACTGTAGCGCTGTGCGTTCTGCCAGCGGACGTGCCGGTTCGCCTTCGAAGTCGAAGAGTACCCACCCCGAGTCGACCCGTAGCACCTGACCCAGATGGTAGTCGCCGTGCACGCGCTGCAGGGCGACCGGTGATGTCTGACGGGCGAGCTCGTCGTAGGCGGCGCGCAGCCCCGTCTCGAAGGCCCGCAACTGCTCGACGGCCCTGATCGCGGCGTCCAGCCGGCTGTGCATCCCGGTGGCCTGCGCCCGCAGGGTCTCGGCGTCGCCGACAGCCGTGGGAAGCGTCTCGGCGATGATGCGGTGCACGTCCGCGGTGGCCGCGCCCAGCCGCTCGGACTCGGCCGCGAAGTCGCCGCCGACCTCGTCGGCGTGCAGGTCCGCCTCCGCGTAGAGGTCCCGCACGCTGGCGAGGGCGAGCCGCCAGCCTTCGGTACCGCTGCGGAGGAACTCCTGCATGAACGCGAACGTGGTGCGCTGGCCGTCGAGAACACCGTCCAGCCAGGCCAGCGGCCGGGCCACGCTGGGGCTGCCCGCGTCGGCGAGCGCGCGGGTCATCTCCAGATCCGGGTTCGTCCCCGGCCACAGCCGCCGGAAGACCTTCAGGATGTAGGCGTCGCCGTACACGACCGAGGTGTTGGACTGCTCCGCGCCGATCACATGGGCGGGGAAGAGCTCCAACTCCTCCAGCGTGTACGGCACGAGCCCGTCGTGGGCCGTCCGGCCACGGATGAACGCCAGCAGGGCGGCGCTGCCGTCCGGATCGTGCAGCCCGTCGTAGACCAGCCCGTCGGCGGACTTGCCGACGAAGAAGGCCTCGTGCCCGTAGGGCGCGTCCGGCCGTACCACCAGGGGTATCTGGTAATGGTCGGCCAGCCCGCCGTCGGCATAGCGGACCTCGACGACGAAGTGGTGCAGCAGGTCGGACAGCCGCACGTTGCGGACGACACGCAGGCCGGCCCAGGGCCGGCCCTTGCCGGCGAACCAGCGCTGCCGCGGCAGCCAGGAGGTCAGGAGGGCGACCAGATCAGAATTGCCGCCCACCATCGTCGACCTCCTCGCGCGCCACCATCTGGCGACCATCCTCGGACGTGTACGCCCTACCCTGCCGTATGTCTGACCGGTCGGTACGTCCCGGCCCGTCAGGAGCCCAGTTCCCCCGCCCGAGTGAGCGCGAACCAGTAGTGTCCGTGCCCGGCCAGAGTCAACAGGTACGGCAGTTCCCCGATCGGCGGGAAGCGCACCCCGCCGAGCAGTTCAACCGGCACCATTCCGGTGAACCTGCGGAGGTCGAGCTCCACCGGCTGAGCGAAACGTGACAGGTTGGCCACGCAGAGCACTCGGTCGTCGCCGAACTCCCGGACAAAGGCGAAAACGGACGGATTGGACGCCGGGAACTCCTCGAAACTGCCGAGGCCGAAGACCGGATGCCGCTTGCGCACCTCGATCATCCGCCGGGTCCAGGCCAGAAAGGACGTCGGCATCCGCTGCCCGGCCTCGACATTCAGCGCCTGGTACCCGTACACCGGATCCATGATGGGTGGCAGGTAGAGCCGGGCCGGATCGCTCGTGGAAAAACCGGCATTGCGGTCCGGGGACCACTGCATCGGCGTCCGCACACCGTCCCGGTCACCCAGGTAGATGTTGTCACCCATGCCGATCTCGTCGCCGTAGTAGATCACCGGTGAACCGGGCAGCGAGAGCAGCAGCGCGGTGAAGAGTTCCATCTGGTCACGGCTGTTCTCCAGCAGCGGGGCGAGCCGTCGGCGTATTCCGATGTTCGCCTTCATGCGCGGGTCCTTCGCGTACTCGGCGTACATGTAGTCGCGTTCCTCGTCGGTGACCATCTCCAGGGTCAGTTCGTCGTGGTTGCGCAGGAAGATGCCCCACTGGCAGTTCGGCGGGATCGCCGGTGTCTGCGCCAGGATCTCCGAGATGGGGTAACGGGACTCCCGGCGGACCGCCATGAAGATCCGTGGCATCAACGGGAAATGGAACGCCATATGACACTCGTCGTCGTCGCCGAAGTACTGGACGACGTCGGACGGCCACTGGTTCGCCTCGGCCAGCAGCACCCGGTCGGCGTATTTCGCGTCGAACTCCTTACGGATTCGACGCAGATATTCGTGGGTCTCCGGCAGGTTCTCGCCGTTGGTTTCCTCCCGTACGTAGAGGTACGGGACGGCGTCCAGCCGGAATCCGTCGATACCGAGGTCCAGCCAGAAGCGCAGCACCTCGATCATGGCTTCCTGGACGTCCGGATTATCATAGTTGAGGTCGGGCTGGTGGGAGAAGAAACGGTGCCAGTAGTACTGGCCGCGCACCGGGTCCCAGGTCCAGTTCGACTTCTCCGTGTCGACGAAGATGATCCGGGCGTCGAGGAACTTCTGGTCCGTGTCCGACCACACGTAGAAGTCGCCGTACGGGCCGTCCGGGTCGCTGCGAGAGGCCAGGAACCACGGGTGCTGGTCGGAGGTGTGGTTCATGACCAGGTCCGCGATGATCCGGATGCCCCGGCGGTGGGCCTCGTCCACCAGGTTGACGAAGTCCCCGAGGTCACCGAATTCCGGCAGGATCTGGAAGTAGTCGGAGATGTCGTACCCGCCGTCCCGCAGCGGTGATTCGTAGATCGGCAGCAGCCACAGGCAGTCGACCCCGAGCCAGCTCAGGTAGTCGAGTTTGCTGGTGAGCCCGCGCAGGTCGCCCGTGCCGTCGCCGTTGGAGTCGGCAAAGCCGCGGATGAGGACCTCGTAGAAGACCGCCCGCTTGAACCACAGCGGGTCGCGGGACAGTTCGTCGGCCGACGGTGGCCTGGCGTCGCCGGCCGACGGCCTGCTTTCGGCGCTCCTGGTGTCCCCGGCGCCGCTGGCTCCCTCGGCGCCTCTGTCGTCTTCGGTGGTTCCGGTGTCCCTGGCACTCATGCCCTGCGCCGGACGTCGAGGATGTGAGCTGGTTCCGTCGCCGGGTCCAGCCGGACGTAATTCTCTTGCCCCCACGTGTAGTCAGCCCCGCTGATCTCGTCGTGAACGTCGAATGTCTCCCGCCACTCGAGACCGAGGGCGGGCATGTCGAGACGGACGGTCGTCTCCCGGGTGTTGTGCGGATCCAGGTTGACGACGACCAGGACGCAGTCGTCGCCCGCTGCCCCCCCGGAGCGCTTGGAGAAGACGAGGAAATCGTCGCCATCGGCATGGTGAAAACGAAGGTTGCGCAGCCAGTGCAGCGCCGGATGTTCCCTGCGTATCCGGTTCAGCCTGGCAAGATATGGTGCGAGCGAGCGTCCGGCGTTTTCGGCGCCGGCCCAGTCCCGCGGTCGGTACTGGTATTTCTCGGAGTCCAGGTACTCCTCGCCGCCAGCTCGTACAGGAGCGTTCTCGAACAGCTCGTAGCCCGCGTAGACTCCCCACGACGGCGACATCATCGATGCCAGCACCGCGCGAATCCTGAATGCCGCCTCACCACCCTCCTGCAGGTAGCCGGGCAGAATGTCGGGGGTGTTGACGAAGAAATTGGGACGCATGTAGTGTGCGGTTTCGAGCAGCTCCCGGCCGTATGTCTCCAGCTCCGACTTCGTGTTGCGCCAGGTGAAGTAGGTGTATGACTGGGTGAAACCGGCCTGCGCCAGCGCCCGCATCATGGGCGGCCGGGTGAACGCCTCGGACAGGAAGAGCACGTCCGGCTCGACCGACTTCACCTCGGCGATGAGCCACTCCCAGAACTGGACCGGCTTGGTGTGGGGATTGTCGACCCGGAATATCCGTACCCCGTGCGAGGTCCAGTACCTGACCACGCGCAGCACCTCGTGGTAGAGCCCGACCGGGTCGCTGTCGAAGTTGAGCGGGTAGATGTCCTGGTACTTCTTCGGCGGGTTCTCCGCGTACGCGATGGAGCCGTCGCTGCGCACAGTGAACCATTCCGGGTGGACCTTGGCCCACGGGTGGTCGGGCGCGCACTGCAGGGCCAGGTCGAGGGCGATCTCCATGCCCAGGGCGCGGGCCCTGGCGACGAAGTCGTCGAAGTCGTCGATCGTCCCCAGGTCCGGGTGGACGGCGTCGTGGCCGCCGGCGTCACTGCCGATCGCCCACGGCGAGCCCGGGTCGTCGGGGCCCGTGACCAGGGTGTTGTTCGGGCCCTTGCGGTTGACCTCCCCGATGGGGTGGATCGGCGGTAGGTAGACCACGTCGAAACCCATCGCGGCGACGGCGGGCAGCCGCTCGGCCGCGGTCGCGAACGTGCCCGACCGCGGCGGGTGAAGGCTCGCTCCCTCGGAACGGGGAAAGAACTCGTACCAGCTGCCGAACAGGGCCCGGGGCCGGTCCACCCAGATCCGGTACAGGGGCGAGCGGGTGATGAGCTCCCGCAGCGGGCACCGGGTGAGCAGGTCGACCAGCGCCGGGTCGCACGCCGCCGCGATCCGCGCGCGCGGATCCGTCAGCGTGTCGTCGCGCAGGACGTCGACGGCGTGCCGGACCGCCGCCCGCCGGCCTTCGGGGATCCCGGGCAGGGCGCGCAGCAGGAGCCGGGCGCCGTCCTCGAAGTCCACCGACAGTTCGTCCGTGCTCTGGCCAGCGGCCGTCTTGACCTCGACAGCGTGCCGCCAGGTGGCCACCGGGTCGGCCCACGCCTCGACGCGGAAGCCCCACAGGCCCTCCGAATCGACCCGGACCTCGGCTTCGTAACGATCGGTGCCCGCTGTGACCTGCCGCATCCGGGTGAACGGGTTCCCGCGACCGTCCGGACCTGACAGTGCCACGTTGGCACCGATCAGATCATGCCCGTCACAGAATACCGTCGCGGCGACGGTGAGGGTCTCACCCTCGACTGCCCGCGACGGCCACTGCCCACAGGATACGGCGGGGCTGACGTCAGAGATGACAACCCGGCCTATGGAACGTCCGATCATCGCCGCGACCTTATCCAGGTGAACCACCCCTTGATAGTCGGCCTCTCCTGTACCGATTGGTGGCGCCCCAACGTGAACAGCGTGGGACCACCAGGTGGGGACGTGTTGGGGATGCGGAGGTACTCCGCCGGGGGAGGGGGATGTCGGCATCGGATCGAAGTCTCCACGTTGATGCGCGTTCGCGGCCGGACCCGGTGCCGGGCGCGTGCTGGTCCGTCATCGGTCCCGCTCCGGGATACCCGGGCCCGGCGGGCCCACGCGGGTGGGGCGCCACCTGCTCGGCGCGCTTCACCGACGCCCGCCCGCACACGCCGCGCCGGCGGTCGCCAGCTGCCCCGGGGAGCAGTCCCGGACGAGCCTGCGCGTGCGTCCGGGAACCCTGGAGAGGTCCCGTTCGTCCCGCAGAACACAGGCCCCATAACCCCACGTCGCCGTGGGCATGCGTGATCGAGCCCAGTAGGCTGCGTCGCGTTCGGTGCGGGGGGTGGCCAGGGCCCCGAAATACAGCAACAGCCCCGATCGCAATGACAGCAGGAGGAGTAAGTGGGAGTCAGCCTCAGTAAGGGCGGAAACGTTTCGCTGACCAAGGAGGCACCCGGTCTGACCAACATCGTCGTCGGTCTCGGCTGGGATGTCCGCAGCACGACCGGCGCTGATTTCGATCTTGACGCGAGCGCGATTGCCCTCAGATCCGATGGCAAGGTCCTCTCGGACAGCCACTTCGTCTTCTTCAACAATCTCAAGAGCCCGGACGGCGCCATCGAGCATCAGGGCGACAACCTCACCGGTGAGGGAGAAGGTGACGATGAAGCGATCAACGTGAGCCTCGCCAGTCTGCCCGCGGAGGTCGACAAGGTGGTGTTTCCGGTTTCGATCTATGACGCGGATGCACGCCAGCAGAACTTCGGTCAGGTCCGCAATGCGTTCATCAGGATCGTGAACGGGGTGGGGGGCGCCGAGATCGCGCGTTACGATCTCACCGAGGACGCCTCCACCGAAACTGCGATGGTCTTCGGTGAAGTGTACCGGCACGGCGCCGAGTGGAAGTTCCGGGCTGTCGGCCAGGGTTATGCGTCCGGGCTTGCCGGAATCGCCCGGGACTACGGAGTCAATGTCTGATCCCTCCGCGCCGACGCCCGGCCGTCGTGGCTGGCCGGCCCGGGCCGGGTGAAGCGGACCGGGAGCGCCGGTGCCACCGCGCCCGGTGGGCCGCGGGCGGGTCGTTGGATGCCTGGTGACGGCCCACGCTCGGTGCCGGACGCCGATGGTCCCGGTTTGACCGTTACCCGGTGATGTCGGCCCGGCCGGTTACGATGCCCGGGATCGTGGTCTACGGCCGGATGGCCCCCGCAGCTGCGCGGGCGTGGTCAGGGCATGGTTACGACCTGGGCCGCGCCCGCTCCGGGCCGACGTGAGGTCGATGTGATGCCTCGATGCTCCGGACCGGGGTCGAGGCGCGGTGGGTGGTGCTCCCGGTGCCGCGCCAGACCCGGTCCGGAGGAAGGTTGCCTGTCCTCGTGCATGCACTGCGAATTTTTGGTTGGTCGCTGGCGATCACCGTGGCCGGTGTCGCGCTGGCCGGTGTGCTCGACGGCCCGAAGACGGCCGCAATCGTCGCCATCCTGGCCGTGCTGGAAATAAGCCTGTCGTTCGACAACGCGGTCATCAACGCCACGATCCTGCGCCGGATGAACGAGTTCTGGCAGAAGATATTCCTCACCGTCGGCGTCCTGATCGCCGTGTTCGGGATGCGCCTGTTGTTCCCGATCGTCATCGTCGCGCTCACCGCCCATCTCGGCCCCATCGAGGTCTTCGACCTCGCGTTGAACAACCCGGACGAGTACGCGACCCGGCTGCACGACGCGCATCCGGCCATTGCCGCCTTCGGTGGCATCTTCCTCTTCATGATCTTTCTGGATTTCATGTTCGACCCCGAACGTGACGTCCAGTGGCTCCGCTGGATCGAGGAGCCGCTGCGCAGAGCGGGGCAGCTCGACGTGCTGTCGGCCGTGGTCGCGCTCGTCGCGCTGCTCATCGTCGCCGAGGCGTTCTCCGGTGACGCGACCCAGCAGGTGCTCACGGCCGGTGTCGCCGGTATCGCCACCTATCTGGGCGTGCGTGGTCTCGGTGAGTTCTTCGAGGCGCGTGGTGTGGGAGCCGACGACGATGACGCGCAGGAGGCTGAGAAGGACACCGGCGACGCCACCGCGGTGGTGCCCGCGGGAGCCGCGTCCACGGCGGAGGCGACCGGCGGTAAAGGCGGTCCCAACGCGCTGGTCCTCGCGTCGGGAAAGGCCGCGTTCTTCCTGTTCATGTATCTGGAGGTGCTGGACGCGTCGTTCTCCTTCGACGGCGTGGTAGGTGCTTTCGCGATCACGCAGGAGATCTTCGTCATCGCGGCCGGGCTCGGTATCGGCGCCATGTACATCCGGTCGATCACCGTCTACCTCGTCCGCAAGGGCACCCTGCAGGAGTACGTCTATCTGGAGCACGGTGCCCACTACGCCATCGGCGCGCTCGCGGTGATCCTCGCCGTCAGCATCGAGACCGAGGTTCCGGAGATCATCACTGGTCTCGTCGGTGTCGGGTTCATCGGCGTTGCCCTGGTCTCCTCCCTCCGGCGCCGGAACAAGGAGCGGCGTGCCGGCGAGAGCGAGGACGACGGCGACGGCCCGGACGAACGGCAGCGCGAGATCGTTACTGCCCGTTCATGACAGTCGTGCGTCCATGGACAGCGCCGTCCATGGACGGTGGCGTTCACGACAGCGAAGATCCTTGACCGTGTACGTGCCACCACCAGTACGTGCCACCACGGGGGGGTTCGCGGCGATCCGGCAACAGGCCGTCCGGCTTGCTGACACGACCACCACAAGGGAGCGGAACATGTCCATCGACTACACCAAGCGATCTACCGACTCATCCGCCGACTCGTCGTCCGGCTCATCCGCCGGCTCACCGTCCGGCACGCCCGGGGTGTCGCTGAACAAGGTGACCCTGACCAAGAGCTCGCCCTCGGTCTCCCTGAGCAAGCAGGGTGGCGGCGGGCGGCTGCACGTCAACCTCAACTGGAACGCCCAGGGCGCGGCGGGTGCCGGCGGCCGGGGCGGCCTCCTCAAGCGGGTGCTGAGCGCCGGGCAGGGCGGGATCGACCTCGACCTGGCCAGCCTGTACGAGCTCGCCGACGGCCGTAAAGGGGTCGTGCAGGCGCTCGGTAACGCGTTCGGCTCCTTCGAGACACCCCCGTACGTCCAGCTCGACGCCGACGACCGTACCGGTGCCTCCACCGGTGGGGAGAACCTGTTCGTCAACCTCGCCCATGTCTCGGAGATCCGCCGTCTGCTGATCTTCGCTTTCGTCTATTCCGGCGTCCCGAACTTCGACCAGGCCGGCGCGGTGGTGACCCTCACCCCGGCGCGGGGCGTGCCCATCGAGGTCCGGCTGGACGAGCGGGCCGGTAGTGCCCGGATGTGCGCGATCGCGCTGCTGACCAACCAGGGCGGCAACGACCTCATCGTGAACCGGGAGGTGCGCTATGTCGGCGGCCACCAGGAGCTTGACCGGGCCTTCGGCTGGGGTCTGAACTGGACTCCGGGACGTAAGTAGGCGCATATAGACAGCAAACGGTCAACAGGGCCGGGATCAGGGGGGCGAGGGGATGTGGCTGCGCGCGGCCGGGGAGCGGAAGCGGCGGTGACCCGGCCGGTGCCGGTACCGCCCGCGGACGGTGGGCCTGCTTCGACATCCCGACTACGGCACGGGTCGGTGGCCGATACGCCACATCCGGTGCCGCCGGGTGACAACGGCGACGAGGCAGACCCGGGGGAGATCGTGGCCGGCGCCGGAGAGGCCGGGGACGCCGGACGTGACGCCCCGCCGGCCAACCTCCCATCGCTGGAACCGGTCGTGACCGTCGTCGCAGAGCAGCCCCCGACACGGCCCCCCGCGGCTGGTGCCACCGGCAGGCCCGCTGGCGGGCAGGGCGTTGCCAGCGGGCCCGTCGACACCGTCACCTACAGCACTGTCACCGACGGCACTGTCGCCGATGCGACCGTCGCCGAGGAGAAGGCCGCGGCCGAGGGCAAGGTTCCCGCCGAGGGCAAGGCTCCCGCCGAGAACGCCGTCATCGACGGCAGCGCCGATGGTTCCGCGGCCACCGTCGTCGCCGCCCGCCTGGACGACCTGGCCCGGCGGGTCGAGGAGTTGGCCAGGCTCCGGCGTCACGACGCCGACCTGGTGGACCGCCTGCACGCCGAGAACACCCGGTTGCGGGCGGGCGAGCTGACCGAGGCGATGTCGCCGTTGCTGCGGGGCCTGATGCGGCTACACGACCAGATGACGAGCCTGGGTGCGGACGACGGCCAGAGCGTCGCCGGTATCCTGCGTACGCAGTTGTTGCAGATCATGGATGTTGCTGTGGACGTCCGCCCGTACACCGCGGTCGTGGGCATGCCCTTCGATCCGGCCCGGCACGTCGGCGTACGCCGTATCGGTACGGACGACGCCAAGCGCGACCGGACGATCGCCCGAACCGTCAAACCCGGGTTCGTCCGTGGTGAGTCGATCGTGGTGCGTCCAGCCGAGGTGGAGGTCTTTCGGGCACACTAGAGGGCCGACAACAGCAGAAGGCCGACAAAGAGGGTCAACAACCGCGCGGCCATGGTTCCCGGTGCCCGGTTCCCCGCCGAATCCGGGCGCCGGGAACCGGCCTGGCAGGCCCAGGAGGTCTGGTGCCCCTGGCCGACGGGTCGCGGGCAGCGCGATCTGTTCTTCGTGTGCTCGGGCCTTGGGCGGTGGCCGCGGTTTGGCGGAGGGAAGCTACATGACGCGGACGAAGGTGTTCGGGATCGACCTGGGGACGACGTACTCGTGTATCGCCCAGGTGGACGAGTACGGACGCCCGGACGTCATCCGTAACATCGAGTCGCAGCCGACCACACCGTCGGTGGTGCTCTTCGACGAGTCGGCCGACGGCGACGTCAGCTTCGTCGTCGGCACGCAGGCCAAGCGGCAGGCCCGGATCCGTCCGGACGACGTGGCGAGCCTGGTCAAGCGGCACATGGGCGAGGCGGACTGGCGGTTCGTCGTCCACGGCGAGGAGTACAGCGCTTCCGCGGTGTCCAGCCTCGTGCTCAAGGCCCTGGCCGCCGACGCGCGGCGGGTGACCGGGAACCCGGTGACCGACGTGGTCATCACCGTGCCCGCCTACTTCGGCGACGAGGAGCGCAAGGCGACGAAACTCGCCGGGACGCTCGCCGGGCTGAACGTCGTCGACATCATCAACGAGCCGACCGCCGCCGCCTTCGCCTACGGGTTCGCGCGGGGCGGCGCGGCGGAGTCCACCGTGCTGGTCTACGACCTCGGCGGCGGCACCTTCGACACCACGGTCATCCGGCTGTCGGAGAACGAGATCACGGTGGTCGCCACCGACGGCGACCACGAGCTGGGCGGCGCCGACTGGGACGCCGAGCTGGTGCGCTTCCTCGCGCAGAAGTTCGTCGAGGCGCAGCCCGACGCAGGCGACCCGCTCGACGACGTCTACGACGAGCAGGAGCTGCTGACCGCGGCGGAGGAGGCGAAGCTGGCGCTCTCGGGCCGGGAGAGCGTGGACGTGCTGGTGGTCCATGCCGGCCGGCGCACGAGCGTGACCGTCACCCGCGCCGACCTTGAGGAGATCACGGCGCCGTTGCTGCAGCGCACGCTCGACCTGACCGGCTCGGTGCTCGACCGGGCGAAGGAGCGCGGTGTCGACCACGTCGACGTCTGCCTGCTCGTCGGGGGGATGAGCAAGAGCCCCGCCATCACCCGGAAGCTGACCGAGGAGTTCGGCGTGACTCCCCGTCTCGTCGATCCCGATCTTGCGGTGGCCAAGGGCGCGGCGGTGTTCGGGCAGAAGAAGGAGCTGGAACGCCAGGTCATCGACGATCTGGTCGCGAAGGGCAGGCTCGCCGAGGGGGAGGGCCTGGAGGCGGCGGAGCCGGCCGACGTGCGACAGGCGGCGTCCGGGGCGGCCGACAGCTTCGGGCTGGACACCACCGCCGTGGCGGACCTGGTGAAAACGAAGATCGTCAACGTGACCTCGCGCGGTTTCGGGATCTTTGCCGAGGACAGGGGCAAGACGGTCGCCGCGTTCCTGGCGCACCGCAACGACCCGTTGCCGATCGAGGTGACGCGGACCTTCTACACGGTCTCCGACAACCAGGCCGAGGTCGACATCCGCGTGTTCGAGCAGGGCACGAGCGCCGAGTCGCCCGTGCCGGAGGACAACAAGGTGATCGTTGAGGGTGCCATCGCCGGTATCCCGGGTGGCCATCCCCGCGGCACACCCGTCGAGGTCACCTTCTTCATGCGCCCGGACCAGACCATCCGGGTCACCGCCACCCATCCCGGCGCGAAGGAGCCCCTGCTCCTGCAGGTGAAGGCCGGGGTCGGCAGCGAGGCGATGCGGGACGAGGAGGGCAGGAAGGTCACACTGCTCAAGCAGCGCGACTAGGGCGTGGCTGATGGAAGCCGGCCGACGGGGGCGCTGACGCGGATGGCCGGCATCCACCGGACACGTGTCCACGGAGGGTGCCCACCGGCAGGGCCTGGCCTGTGTGGGGCGTCACCAGGAGTGGGCAAGGTGCAGTTCTGGCCGGTACATTGCCTCGTCCAGTACATATGGTGAACGTTCCAGGCTGTCTCCAGGATGGGCACGGGCTGTACAGGCACGGGTTTCACCTGCCCCGCGGCAGGGACGGGACGAAGGTGGGACGGTGAGCGCGGCGTTCGACGGCAGTGGTTATCGCCAGCGCGTGCTGGCGGAGCTGCACCGCCGGTCCTCGTTGGATCTCGACGATCCTTTTTTCGTCGCGGCCCTCGACCCGGATGTCGTCCACACCGACGCGCAGGTACGCGAGCAGTTGGCCGCCGTCATGGCCTTCCTGCAGCGGCAGCGGAACGCGACCCGGTACGCGTCGCTCGCCGCGACGCTGGTGCGGCGGCGGGCGGAGTGGGAGGCGCCGCTGCTGGACGCCGCCACCCGTGACCAGCTCCGGGCCCGGGTGCTGGCGGCCCGCCAGGCCGGGCAGGCCGAACGGCTGGCGAAGGTGGCCCGCAACCTCGCGACCGTGCGTGAGCGTTTCGGCGGGGTGCCGCGTTCCCGGGTGGCCGGGCTGCGCCGGCTGGCGGCGGCCGACGGGGTGACCGCCGAGCAGTTCGACGCGGTCCTCGCCGGTGAGCAGGTGATCGAGGACGGCTGGGGGGACGGGATCGAGCCCCTCGCCGCGGGGGTACGCCGCCAGATCCGGGACCGCCTGGTCGAACTGCGACAGCTACGGGTCGGCAACCGGGCCGCCACCGCCTCCCTGTGGGCCTTCCTGGGCGTTCCGGCCGACTCGCCGCCGGAACGGATCCGGGCGGCCTACGAGATCGCGCTGGAACGCAACCAGCGGCGTCCGCACGACCGTGAGAAGACGGTGATCGCGGATCTGCTCGCGCAGGTGCGCACCAGGCTGCTGAACGGGGATCCGGCCGCCTATACCGCCGGCCTGGTCGCGGACGCCCGGGAGGAGATCCGGGGACGGGTCGAGGAGCACATCGTTCTCGACGGCGAACTGGGACCGGCCGCGTTCGAGGGGCTGGTACGGGAGATCCTGTCGAGTGGGTCGGGCCTGTCCACGGCACAGGCCAAGACCCTGCTGCTCGGCGTCGCCCGGGAGTTGGGCGCGGCCGTGACGACCGGGGTCTTCCTCGACTACGTGGTGTGTGCGCAGTGTTGCCGTCCAGAGCCGGTGGACGGCTCGCGGATCTGCCGTTACTGCGACACCGAGCTGTACACCGCGTGCCCCTCGTGCGGGCGGGAGACCGAGGCCGCCGCGGTGGCCTGCCGCTCCTGCGGGCGGAGCATGCGCCAGGCGCGGGAGGCCGCCGAGGCGGTGTTCGCCATCCGTCGGGCGCTGGACGCCGGCCGGGTTCGCTATGCCGGCGAGCTGCTGGCCGCCGCCCGCCCGGTGCTGGCGCTGCTCGACGGTGCCGCCGCGCGGGAGGCCGAAGAACTCGGCGCGCGGGTGCAGGCGGCGCTGGCCGCCGCCGACGCCGGCTGGCGGGCGCTGGTGGACAACCGTGAGGCCCGGCGCGCGGATGCCGCCACCGACGGGGCACGGTGGCTGGTCTCCCACGCCCGCGACGTGCCCGGCCCGGACGGGCGCACCCCCGAGGAGGTGCTCGCCGAACTCGTCGCCCATCAGGACGTCATCCACCGCCGGGTCGCCGCGGCCCGGGAGCTGCCCGCCCCCGACCAGGAGAACGCCCTGGCCGCGGTGCTCGCCACGGCGGCCGACAGCCGCGAGGCGCTGGCGGCGCTGGCCGCGCTGCCCCTCGAGCCACCCCGGGACCTGACCGCGACCGAGCAGGACGGCGGGGTGGTCCTGCGGTGGCGCGCCTCCCTGTCCAGCGCCGCCCCGGTGTCCTACCGGGTGGTCCGCCTGTTCGGGGACGCGAGCGACCCGGAGCGGGTGGTCGCGCCGGAACACAGCCTGGGCACCACCGGGTCCACGGATCTCGTCGACGCCGGGGTGCCGGTGGGAGTGATGGTCCGCTACGAGGTGACCGCGATCGCCGGCAGCCGACGGTCGGTACCGGTACGCACACCCGGGCTCGTGGTCATGCGGGACGTCACTGAGCTGCGCGCGGAGCAGATCGGTGACGCGGTGAAGCTGTCCTGGCGCCTGGACGGTCCGGTGGACGCGGTCACGATCGAGCGGACCGTGGACGAATCGTCGCCGGTGCGGCTTCCGACGCGGCGGACCAGGGCGAACGCCGGTCAGTACGTCGACTCCGCCGTCCAGGCAGGTGTCACATACCGTTACCAGGTCTACGTCGAGTTCCATGACGCGGACGCTGTTCCCGCGCGTACGGGCGGGGCGTCGACCATGGCGACGGTGATACCGCGTCCACCGGCGATCCGTGATCTGCAGGTCACCACCGCCGCGGGTCGCACCATGCTGCGCTGGAACGCGCCGGCGGGCAGCGAGGTGCGGATCTACGCGGTGCCCCCGAACGACCCGCAGCCGAGCTCGCAGTCGGGTCTGTCGAGCTCGCCGCCGGGTCTGCCGCCAGGGCATCCGCTCGCGGTCGAGGACACCGAGGTGGACCTGGCGCGGATCGCCGATCCGGTCCGGCTGGTCGGGTCCAGTGACAGCGGCCACCTGGTCGATCTGTCGGCGGCCGGCGAGCTGGAGTACGTCCCGGTGACCGTACTGGCCGGCCGGGCCGTGGTCGGCAGGGCGGTACGGCACCTGGTCGTCGGGGAGATCACGGAGCTGCGTGCCGACGACCGCGGCGAGGAGATCGTGCTGTCCTTCCGGATGCCGCTGGGGATCACCGAGGCCCGGGTCCTGTGGCGCCGGGACCAGTTGCCGACCGGGCCCGACGATCCCGAGGCGGACCAGGCGAAGGTCACCAACACGAGCCTGGAGATAAAAGGCGGCTGGCACCTGGCCGCACCGTCGGACGGCTCGGCGTATTTCATCGCCTGCTATCCGCTGGTGCATATCGGCGGGACGCTGACCGCGGTACCGCCGGGAACGGGCATCCTGGCCCGGCCGGCGGTCCGGGCGGAACAGGATGCCCGCCCGGATCCGCCGCTTCGCGTGGACGTCCAGGCCCCGGCAGCCGGTGGCCAGGAGGGCTGGCGGGCCGCACACCCCTCGACATCCGCGGATTCCGCGGATCCAGCGGCTGCCGGAGACCAGCGGGCTGCCGAGGACCGGCAGGCTGTCGGGAGCGCGGAGGCTTCCGCGGACCCGCCGACCGGAGCCAGTTCGCTGGTCCAGCCGGACCAACAGTCACAGCAGGAGCAGCCCTACCAGGAGCAGCCCTACCAGGAGCAGCCCTACCAGGAGCAGCAGCCACACCAGCCGCAACAGGAGCACCAGCCGCAACAGGAGCACCAGCCGCAACAGGAGCACCAGCCGCAACAGGAGCACCAGCCGCAACAGGAGCACCAGCCGCAACAGGAGCACCAGCCGCAACAGCAACAGATACGGGAGGATGCGGCGACGGTCAGTTATATGGTGGCCCGGGTGGGCTGGCGTCGTCGTACGCTGCGTGTACAGGTGCGCGCGGACGGGCTTCTGCCCGAGCTGCTGCTGGTTGTCCGGTCCGGAACGACCCCGCCGCAGACCAGGGAAGACGGGCAGGTGCTCGCCCGGGTACCCGCTCGCGAGGCGGCACACGCACACGGTGAGCACACCGTGGAGGTCCCGCTGGACGGCGCGCGGCTGCCGTGGGGTGTCCGGCTGCTTCCGGGCCCGGAAGCCGCGCAGGTCGTGCTACGGCATCCTCCGGACGACGCCCTGGTGCTTCGCTGAACCCGCCTGCCGGCCTGTCACGTGTACACATCTCGCTATTGCGCGTTGTGCATAACGCGCAATAGCGAATGGATCAGCAGCGAATAGATTACGCGGCGGGTAATCGGATAACGTGCGTCCGGCACGGTATATCGTGCTCACGGTCACCGGCCGGCGGCGTGGTGTATGCGGGCGCTCGGCGTGAGCAGTAGCTGGGCGCGGATGACTGTTTGATCCGCCCCATTGATCCATCGGGCTGGTCGACCTGCCCTGATGTCCTGCCGCGGGCAGCCGGCGGCCCGGCCACCAGCCGGTGGCGATCTCGTTCGCCACGGTCGCGGTTGTGTGAAAACAGGTTGTCCGGTTGATGACAACAGTGTGCGGAATTTCGGAACCAGTGGCTGTGGCTGTAGGTTCTGGCCAGTCTGGCGCCCACAAATGACGACGTGCGGCCGCCCCGATCAGTGAACGGTCCGACGACAGGGGGTTCGACCGGTGCGTCACTTCGGTTTCCTGGCCGCGGACCGGGCGGATGCGCTGTTTCACCGCCTGCCCGAGGAGATCCTGCCGGCCGCGGACCGCCTGTTGGTGGCAACGGCGCTCGGGGCGACCCTTTACGCTCCGGGCACCCGCCCGACACTGGCCGCGGACGTCCGCCGCCAGATGTCCGCCGGGGTGACGTCGATGGTGCTCTGCCTGGAGGACGCCATCGCCGACCACGAGGTCCCCGCGGCCGAGGCGAACATCATTGCTACGCTGCATGACCTGAGTGAGAATCCGCCGGCCAGCGCGGGCGGGCCGCCGTTGCTGTTCGTCCGCGTGCGTGACACCGATCAGATATCGCGCATCATCGCGCGGCTCGACGTCGACGCGTCGGAGATGCTCGGCGGTTTCGTGCTGCCCAAGTTCGATCCCGAGGGCGGCGTGGCGGCGCTGGCCGCGGTCACGCAGGCCTCCGACCGGCTCGGCCGGCCGCTGTGGGCGATGCCCGTGCTGGAAAGTCCTCAGATCATCTTTCGCGAGACCCGGGAGCGGACGCTGCTGGGCGTGCGCGACCTCGTCGACAAGCACGAGGACATCGTTCTTGCCGTGCGTATCGGCGCGACCGATCTCTGCGGCCTGTTCGGGCTGCGCCGGGACCGCGATCTGACCATCTACGACATCGCGGTGGTGCGCGACTGTATTGCCGACATCGTCAACGTGTGCGGCCGCGGTGGGGAGCACGTGGTGAGCGGGCCGGTCTGGGAGTACTTCGCGCAGCCGGAACGGCTCTTCGTCAGCTCGCTGCGGGTCACGCCGTTCGAGGAGGCGGACCTCGTCGACGACAGCGCGGACGGCGCGCGGATGCGGTCCCGGCTCGTCTCCGCCGATCTCGACCGGCTCATCCGCGAAGTCGTGCTCGACAAGGCCAACGGGCTGCTCGGCAAAACGGTGATCCACCCCAGCCATGTGCCCGCTGTACACGCCCTGCACGTAGCCACCCACGAGGAGTACACGGACGCGATGGCGATTCTCGCGGACGACACCGGTGGCGTGCGTCCGAGCCACTATGCGAACAAGATGAACGAGCTGCGGCCCCACCGGGCCTGGGCTGAGGGGGTGCTGCGGCGGGCCCGGGCCTTCGGCGTCCTGCGCGAGGGGCACACGTTCGTCGACGTGCTGGCGGCGACCAGCGCCCTGTGACCGGCCAGGCGTGGACGAGGACCTGGCGGGCGAGTGGCCGGAACCGGTGGAGACCCTGCGGGGAATGCCGGTCGGGATGCTGATGGGAATGCCGGTGAGGACGGAGGTCATGTGAGTCTGGCGGATGCTGCCGCGGTGCCGTCGAACGGTGCGGGATGGCTGTGGGACGAGCTGGGGCTCGATGTTCGCCTGCGGACCGACGTGGTCGGCGGGGGGCTGGACGCGATGGTGGGCCTTGCGCTGCGACGCAATCCGAGGCGGGCCCATCTACTGGTCAGCCGGGTGCTCGGCAAACATCTGCCGGTACGGCCGGCGCGGTCGGTCTCGGCTGGTCACCTGCTGGCCGCGCAGGTCCGTGCCGACCAGCGGGCGACCGGCGGCGACCGCGTGACGGTGGCGCCGCTGGTACTCGGTTACTGCGAGACCGCCACCTCGCTCGGGCACACCGTGGCCGACGGGCTGGACGACTGCGACTACCTGCACACCACACGCCGGGCCGTTCCCGGTGCCACCACGTTGCTGGACTTCGACGAGGCGCACTCGCACGCCACCTTCCACTGGCTGATGCCGGGCGATCCCGAGCTGGTGCGGGCGCCCCGGCCGCTGGTGCTCGTCGACGACGAGTTGTCCACCGGCCGGACCGCCCTGGGCACGATCCGCGCGTTGCACGCGTTCGCGCCCCGGCCGTCGTACACGGTGGCCACCCTTTTCGACGCCCGGCCGGCACCGGCCCGCCGCGCCTTCGACGAGCTCGCGGACCGTCTCGGCGTGCCCGTGCGGGTGGTGTCGCTGCTGGCCGGGGAGGTGACCGTCCCGGACGACGTGACCGCGCGCGCCGAGCGAATACGGGCCCGGTACGGCAGCAGCCCGACGCAGTCGCCCACAGCGCCCGCTCCGGTGCGTTTTGTGACACCTGACTGGCCGGAGGAGCTTCCCGACGGCGCCCGCCATGGCTGGTCGCGGTCGGACCGGGCGCTGCTTGCCGAGGTGGCGCCGCTGGTCGCCAAGGATGTGGCCGCAGCGCTGAACAGGCCCTCAGATCGCGTTCTCGTGCTCGGCACCGAGGAGCTGATGTACACGCCGCTACGTATCGGTGACGCGCTCGACCAGATCATCCCTGGCGAGGTCGTCTACCATTCGACGACCCGTTCACCGGTCCACCCCATCGACGCCGACGGCTACGCGATCCGCTGCGCGCGGACCTTTCCGGCGCCTGACGACCCGGGCCGGGTCAGCCAGGTGTACAACGTCCGGCCCGGTCTGTACGACGACATCGTCGTGGTGGTCGACTCGGCCGCGAACGGGCGGGCCGTCGCCGGGGCGGCCAGGGTGAGCGCGGCGGGGGCAGCCGACGTGTCGGGGATGGTCGGGGCGCTGCGCCGGTGCGCGCCGGTCACCGTGGTCACGATCCCGGCGCGGGGGCCGGCCGGCCGGCCGCTGACCCTGTCGGCCGACAGCACCGGGGGTGCGCGTTGACCGGGAGCGCCGCGAGCACCGGAGGTGCGCCCGGGAGCGCGGTGCGGCCGGTCCTCCCAGGAACGGTGGGTTCGGGCTCCTACGACCCGGCGGATGTCACCTTTCTGTTGAAGGACCTCAGCGACATCCCGCTGGAACGCCCCACCGAGGACCGTGAGGAGGACTTCTCCAAGGGCCGCCACTACTCCGAGGACCTGCCGGTCGAGTACGAGCCGTCGCAGGCCTACCTTGCCCTGTTCGAGGACGCCCTTGCCCGCTCGGCGGTGCGGGTCGCCACCGCGGTCGGGGTGGCCACCGAACTCGTGCTCGCGGCCAGGGCGCGGCCGGTCATCGTGTCGCTGGCGCGGGCCGGCACGCCCGCCGGCATCCTCATGCGGCGCTGGGCCCGCTGGCGGCATGGCCTCGACCTGCCGCACTATTCGGTCTCCATCATCAAGGACCGGGGGCTCGACGAGAACGCGATGCGCTGGATCCTCGCCCGGCACGACCGGCGCAGCCTGCAGTTCGTCGACGGCTGGACGGGCAAGGGCGCCATCCTCAAGGTGCTTGAGGCCGCCGCCGACGGCCTCGGGCTGGACGCGTCCATGGCGGTCATCTCCGACCCCGGCCACTGCACACCTCTGCACGGGACACGGGACGACTTCCTGATCCCGCACAGCTGCCTGAACTCCACGGTCAGCGGCCTGGTGAGCCGGACGGTGCTGAACCGGTCGCTGATCGGCCCGGCCGACTTCCACGGGGCGAAGTACTACCGGCATCTCGCCGACCGGGACTACTCCCGCCGTTACGTGGAGACCGTTGTCGAGGCGTTTCCCGCCGCGTCGGCCGCGGTCGCGGACGGCGTCTCGCGGCCGGCGGAGCGCACCCCGACCTGGGCCGGCTGGCAGGCGGTCGAGACATTGGCGAAGGAGTACGGGATCGACAACATCGGCCTGGTCAAGCCCGGGGTCGGTGAGACCACCAGGGTGCTGTTGCGCCGGGTGCCCTGGAAGGTCGTCGTCACGCCCGAGCGGCTGGCGGAGCTGCCTCATGTCCTGTCCCTGTGCGAGGCCAAGGGCGTACCCGTCGAGGAAAGGGCCGATCTGCCGTACTCGTGTGTCGGGATCATCAAACCGCCCGACGGCGCGCCCGACCGCGCACTGTTCAGCACGCCGTCGTGACAGGGCGCGCCGTCACCGGGAGGTGTGTCGTCACGGCTCGTGGTGACGGGCGCGGGCTGGTCCACCGCCTCCGGGCCGGCTGACGCCGCGCCCGAGCCGCTCAGCACCTGTGCTGCCTCCAGACTGCCCAGCACCTGAAGGATCAGGTTTTTCCGGGGGATCGGCCCACGTGCCCCGGTGGCGGCACGCAGTTCGCCGACCGTGACCAGGCGTTGCCGGACGGCGGACGCGATGATGTCGTACACGGCTTCCGGCCGCCGTGCCCAGCCGGCCATGTCCACGACGGACCGGGCCAGTCTGGTCCGGGGCGGACGCAGGTGCGGGTGCACGGCGTCGGAATCCAGCCGGGCACTGTGGTGAATGACGACGCCCGGCCGCGGGGCGGGATACCGCCCGGCCGGCACGACGATGGTGACGTGTTCGTCGTCGAAGCCGCGCAGGCCGCCCATGGCGGCCGCGGAGGCACCGCCGACAACGGCGTGCGGCCCGATGGATTCGACCGCGCACCACAGCAGCTGCATACGGGTGAGCGGTTGCGGGCGGGTCACGAGCACACCCGCCATGGGGCGCTGCCAGCGTCCGGTCCGTACCTGCCGGTGGATCGTCGAGCGGCTCGTGCCGGCGGCGACGACAGCGCGGACGGCGATGACGCCGCACTGGCTGTCGGCGATCTGTTGCCAGGAGTACTGCTGCTGCCAGGAATGCTGGCCGGGGTCCGGGGCCATGTCTGTCAGGCTCGCAGCCGTGCGGGCCGAATGAAACAGCGCGCGCTGGCCTGTGGACAACCGTCCTCCGCCCGAACGGGCTGTGGACAGACTTCGCTCTGTCCCCTGTCCGGCTTCCGCACCAGAGCGGCTTCCGTGCTCGGGCGGCTTCCGTATCCGGGCAACACGTGTGATTGCGCGGCATCTCGGCCCGCCCGTGGCATACAGTTGGGCAATCAGCACAA
This sequence comes from Protofrankia symbiont of Coriaria myrtifolia, assembly GCF_900634755.1. NCBI lineage: Bacteria > Bacillati > Actinomycetota > Actinomycetes > Frankiales > Frankiaceae > Protofrankia > Protofrankia symbiont of Coriaria myrtifolia. The sequence goes on along the minus strand of NZ_CAAAFS010000312.1, from coordinate 9,997 downwards.
GGACGTCCGCGCTGTCCCCGGCCGCGGCCCTGCCGGGCCCGCGCTGGGTCGTCGCCTGTGATCTCGACCAGACGCTGATCTACAGCAGGCGTTCCTTCCGGCTCCCTCCCGGTGCCGTCGAACCCGAACTGGTCACGGTGGAGCACATCGACGGCGAGCCCGCCGCGTTCTGTACCACCGGGGCCGCCGAGCTGATCGCCAAGCTGCACGCGGCGGCGACCCTCGTTCCGGTCACCACCCGTACCCGCGCCCAGTACGAACGGGTCGATCTCGGTGTCCGCCCCCGGTACGCGATCACGACCAACGGCGGCCACCTGCTGGTCGACGGCCGTCCGGACGAGGCCTGGGCGGCCCGGATCCGGGAGCAGATCGCCACCGGTGCCCGCCCGCTCGCCGACGTGCGGGCCATCGCGCAGCGGCTCGCCGCCGACGGCTGGGTCCGGGTGAGCCGGGTCGCCGACGACCTGTTCGTCTACCTCGTCGCCTACGAACGCGACGGTATCCCCGACCTGTCCGGCCTCGCGGCGAGCCTGGCGGCCGACGGATGGGGCCTGTCCGCCCAGGGCCGCAAGGTCTACCTGGTACCGGCCGTGCTGACCAAGGAGGCGGCCCTCGCCGAGGTGATGCGCAGGGCCGGGCCGGCAAGGCTCGCCGCCGCGGGGGACTCGCTGCTGGACGCGGGCATGCTCGCAGGCGCGGATCTCGCCGTCCGTCCCGCCCACGGTGAACTGGACGAGCACCGGTGGACGCACCCGAACCTACGGGTCACCACTGCCCCGGGCCTGCACGGTGGACAGGAACTGCTCGAGATCATCGAAGCTGAACTCGCCACGGGGCACGGCCCCGACCGCTGAGCCGGCCGCGTCAGGCCGAAGATGTCGTGGTCACAATTTTCGCACATAATCGTACTTTTCGTATTTTCTCGGACCGTCAGGCGCGGGCCGTTTCGGCGCCTGCAACACTCTGTCACCGTCGGTCACGCTAGTTCTAATTCAGGTACAGTACGGTACTGTTTTGGAACATGGCCGACGGTGGGAGGGGGGTCACGACCATGATGGTTTCGACGCCCCTGGGCGGTGCCGTGCGTGGGCGTCCCCGCGACGACGCCCGTGAGCAGGCGATCCTGCACGCCGCGCTCGAGCTGCTCACCGAGGTCGGCTACGAGCGCATGAGCATGGTCGCCGTCGCGGCCCGGGCCCGGGCGAGCAAGGCGACGATCTACCGGCGGTGGGCGGGTAAGGACGAACTCGTCGTCGAGGCGATCCGTCGCCAGGCGGTCGACGACATCATCATCGCGGACACCGGCAGCCTGCGCGGCGACATGATCGATATCATTCGCCAGAAGGTCAGGCGCCTGGCCGACGGCGGTGCCGCCCTGATGGCCGGCGTCGTGCTGGCCATGCGCGACTCCGTGGCCCTGGCGTCGGCGCTGCGGGCCCAGATGATCGAGGACGGGCGCGGTCTGGCCGCCCTCATCGTGCAACGGGCCGTCGACCGGGGTGAGCCGTGCTCGCCGACGGCCGCCTGCGTTTTCAACGAACTGGTTCCCGCGGCGGTCTTCTTCCGGCTTCTGATCACTGGAGAAGCCCTGGACGACGTGTTCATTCATCATCTGGTTGACGACATCCTGTTACCGCTGATGACAGTGGAACGCTGATGTTCCCTGACTTCCATGGAACGCCGACGCCACGGCGGGAACATGATCGAAATATTTTCACCGTACCGGGGCCCCGGCGGCGGCGTCGGCCGCGGACGGTGCGCGGGAAACCATGCGCGAAACCGTGAAGGAGACATAAGGAGACATCGTCCGGCCGCCGGTTTCATTCAGGGCGGGGCGGCGTTCAACGTGACATCGGCAACAGTCGGTAAATCGTCAGAAAACACCGGCGGGGCGGCTGCCCTGCCCGGGTTCCGGCCCGGCCGGTCAAGGAGCAGTTGTGACAACGACGACCGAAGAAGACGCCCCACCGCCCACCTACGTGGGGCCGCCGCAGCCTGATCCCCGGCGGTGGTTAGCGCTCAGCGTCATCGCCATTGCGCAGCTGATGATCGTGCTCGACGCGTCCATCGTGAACATTGCCCTACCGCATGCCCAGGCCGACCTGCACATCTCCACGGCCGACCGACAGTGGATCATCACCGCGTACACCCTGTCCTTCGGTGGCCTGCTGTTGCTCGGCGGCCGGATCGCCGACTTCACCGGGCGCAGGCGCGCCTTTGTCGGCGGCCTGCTGGCCTTTGCCGCGGCCTCCGCGCTCGGTGGGGCCGCGCCGAACGCCGAGCTTCTCTTCGCCGCCCGTGCGTTACAGGGAGTATTTGCGGCGGTTCTCGCGCCGGCATCGCTGTCCCTGCTCGCGGTGACCTTCACCGACAGCCGGGAGCGGGCCCGCGCGTTCGGTGTCTACGGCGGGATCTCCGGCGGCGGTGCCGCCATCGGGCTCATCGTCGGCGGTGTGCTCACCGAGTTCACCTCCTGGCGCTGGTGCCTGCTGGTCAACGTCCCGATCGCGCTGCTCGCCGCCGGGGCGGCCGTGCTGGTCGTGCGGGAGAGCAGGGCGTCGGGCAACACCCGTTACGACATTCCGGGGGCACTCACCGTCACCGCCGGGCTCGTCCTGCTGGTCTACGGCTTCACCAGGGCGGCGGAGGACGGCTGGAGCGCGAACGTCACCCTCGGGCTGCTCGCCGCCGCTGTGGCGCTGCTCGTCGCGTTCGTCGTCATCGAGACCCGTAGCGGCGCGCCGCTGCTCCCGCTGCGCGTCCCCCTGGAGCGCAACCGTGGTGCCTCCTACCTGTCGTCCCTGCTCGTCGGCGCCGGCCTGTTCGCCATGTTCCTGTTCCTCACCTACTACTTCCAGGCCAGCCTCGGGTACAGCGCGCTGCGCGCGGGCTTCGCCTTCCTGCCCTTCAGCGTCGGCATCATCGTCTCGGCCGGGATCACGGGCCAGCTCCTGCCCCGGACCGGTCCGAAGATCCTGATGGTGACCGGGAGCCTGATGGCCACGGGTGGGATGCTCCTGTTGACGGGGATCGGGCTCGACACCGGTTACGTCAGTCATGTCCTGCCCTCCGAGGTACTGATGAGCCTCGGGATGGGGCTGGTGTTCGTCCCGCTGACGAGTACCGCGCTCGCCGGTGTCGACGCCCACGACGCCGGGGTCGCCAGCGCTCTGATCAACACCACCCAGCAGGTGGGCGGGTCGCTGGGCACGGCGCTGCTCAACACGATTTTCGCCACCGCCGTGTCGAGTTACGCCGCCGACCACGTTCCCGGCCCGGACACCCAGGCCGAGGCTCTGATCTCCGGTTACACGACCGCGTTCGTGTGGAGCGCGGTAATACTTTTCGCCGCTTTCCTCGTGATCCTCTTCCTGCTGCGCGCCGGCAGGGACGAGCTGCCGGCCGGCGGGCTGCCAGTTCACGCCGGGTAGCGGGCGGCGCAACCGTCGGAAAGCGCCGGAGTACTGACCGCTGTATGCGGCCGGCACTTCGTGGTACACCCAATGCGGACGAGACGACATCGCTTCCGGAGGGCCATGGGTAGCGTGATCGTGTTCTTTTCCGCGCTGCCGGAGGCCCCGTCCCCGGATCATCAGGAGGGCATGTGACCAGCACGGCGGACGGTACCGGTCTGGACGCTGTCGGTACTGACATCGTCGGTACCGACGATGTCAGCTTGGAGCGCGAACTCGACCAACTGCTGGCGGTGGAGCGTTTCGACCCGCCGCCCGACTTCGTCTCCCGCTGGTATCGGCCCGCCGATGCCGCCGCGGCCGCCGCCGACCCGCCGGCTTTCTGGGCGGAGCAGGCCCGCACCCTGCTGGACTGGGACACGCCGTTCACAACCGTGCTGGACGACAGCAACCCGCCCTTTTACCGCTGGTTCACCGACGGCCGGCTCAACGTCTCGGCGAACTGCCTGGACCGGCACGTGGCCGCCGGCCGCGGGGACAAGGTGGCCATCCACTGGGTCGGTGAGGAGGGCGAACGCCGCCGGGTGACCTACTCCGACCTGCTGGCCGACACCCAGCGGCTGGCCAACGGGCTCAAGGAGCTAGGGGTCGGCAAGGGCGACGTCGTGGGGATCTTCCTCCCGATGATCCCCGAGGTCGCGGTGGCCATGCTGGCCTGCGCCCGCATCGGCGCGGTGCACAACGTCGTCTTCGGTGGCTTCGCCCCGTCCGCCGTGCGTGAGCGGATGGAGGTCTCCGACGCCAAGGTTCTGATCACGGTGGACGGAGCCCGCCGCAAGGGCCGCACCGCCCCTGTCAAGGAGGCCGTGGACGCCGAGCTGGGCGATCTGAAGGCCCTGGAGCACATCGTGGTGGTCCGCTCCACCGGGATCGCGGCGCCGATCCGCGAGGGCCGGGACGTCTGGTACCACGAGCTGCTCGAGCGGGCCGACCCGGTGGCCCCGCCGGAGCCGCTGGATGCCGAGCATCCGCTGTTCATCCTGTACAGCTCCGGTTCCACGGCCAAGCCCAAGGGCATCCTGCACACCACCGGGGGGTACCTGACCGGGGCGACCTACACCCACCGGCTGGTCTTCGACCTCGACGCGGACTCCGACGTCTACTGGTGCTCGGCGGACGTCGGCTGGATCACCGGCCACTCCTACATCGTCTACGGGCCGTTGTCCAACGGCGCGACCAGTGTGATGTTCGAGGGTGCCCCGGACTATCCCGACCGGGACATCTGGTGGAAGATCATCGAAGAGTGCAAGGTCACGATCTTCTATACCGCTCCGACCGCCATCCGGACCTGCATCAAGTGGGGCCCGCAGTACCCGGGCCGGCACGACCTCTCCTCGCTGCGGCTGCTCGGCACGGTGGGGGAGCCGATCAACCCCAAGGCGTGGCTGTGGTACCACAAGGTGATCGGCGGCGGCCGTTGCCCCATCGTCGACACCTGGTGGCAGACCGAGACCGGCGCCATCCTGATCTCCCCGTTGCCCGGTGTGACGTCGACCAAGCCGGGTTCGGCCACCACGCCGCTGCCGGGGATCTTCCCCGCCCTGCTGTCCGAGGACGGCCAGCCGGTGACCGAGGGCACCGGCGTCCTGGTGATCACCAAGCCGTGGCCGTCCATGCTGCGCACCCTCTACCGGGACGACGAGCGGTACGTGCAGACGTACTTCTCCCGCTTCGGCCGGGACGTGTACGTCGTCGGCGACGCCGCCCGGCTGGACGCGGACGGCTACTTCTGGATCATCGGCCGGATCGACGACGTGATCAACGTGTCCGGGCACCGGCTGTCGACCGCCGAGGTCGAGTCGGCGATCGTCTCGCACGAGCTGGTGGCGGAGGCCGCGGTCGTCGCCCAGTCCGACGAGCAGACCGGCCAGGCCATCGTGGCCTTCGTCACGCTCACCGGCAACCAGTCCGGGGACGACGCCACCATCGCCGAACTGCGCGAGCACGTCGCCACCCGGATCGGCAAGCTCGCTCGCCCCAAGCGGGTGATCTGGGCGGACGACCTGCCCAAGACCCGGTCCGGGAAGATCATGAGGAGGCTGCTGCGGGACATCGCCGAGGGGCGCGAGCTCGGCGACGTCACGACGCTGCGGGATCCGGACGTGGTGGCCGCCCTGGCAGGCAAGGTTGCCCAGGCCGACGCGGACGAGTGACGGCCCGGCGATCGCCGATCCCGCCTCCGGCCGGATCCGCTGCTTCCGGCCGGAAGCCCCCCGGTGGGAGAAGTCCGTTCGTGCTGTCTAGGCTGACCATTTCGTGAGAGCCCTTCGACGCTTCACCGTCCGCGCGCAGCTCCCCGAGCAGCTTCACCCGCTCGGGGAGCTCGTCCTCAACCTTCGCTGGTCGTGGCACCCGGAGACGCTGGATCTCTTCGAGTCGGTCGATCCCGAGCTGTGGCGCACCTGCAAGGGGGACCCGGTGCGCCTTCTCGGCGAGGTCGACCATGAGCGCCTCGAAAGCCTCGCAGCCGACCGCCGCTTCGTCCGCCGCCTTGACGATGCCGCTGACGACCTGCACGAGTACCTGACCGCGCCGCGCTGGTACCAGTCGCTGCCCGACGGCCCGCGCGCGATCGCCTACTTCTCGCCGGAGTTCGGCATCACCGAGGTGCTGCCGCAGTACTCCGGCGGGCTCGGCATCCTCGCCGGCGACCATCTTAAGACCGCCAGCGACCTGGGCGTGCCGATCGTGGGGGTGGGCCTGCTCTACCGGGCCGGCTACTTCGTCCAGTCGCTGTCCCGGGACGGCTGGCAGCAGGAACGCTATCCCGGCATCGACCCGCACGGCCTGCCGCTGACCCAGCTCACCGACGCTGCCGGCGACCCCGTGAAGATCACGCTCGGGCTGCCGGACGGGCGCACCCTGCACGCCCAGATCTGGAAGGCGCAGGTCGGTCGGGTGCCGCTGCTGCTGCTCGACTCCGACGTCGAGGACAACCAGCCGGCCGAGCGGGGCGTGACCGACCGGCTCTACGGCGGCGGCACCGACCATCGCCTGCTCCAGGAGATGCTGCTGGGCATCGGCGGGGTGCGGGCGCTGCGGGCCTACTCGGCGGTGTCCGGCGCCCCGGAGCCGGAGGTGTTCCACACCAACGAGGGCCATGCCGGCTTCCTCGGCCTGGAGCGCATCCGGGAGCTGACCGCGACCGGCCTGAGCTTCGACGAGGCGTTGGAGGCGACTCGGGCCGGGACGCTGTTCACCACCCACACCCCGGTACCGGCCGGGATCGACCGGTTCCCCCGCGACCTGGTGGCCCGCCACTTCGGCGCGGACAACGTCTGGCCCGGCGTGCCCGTCGAGCGGGTGCTCGAGCTCGGCGCCGAGTCCGACCCGAACGTGTTCAACATGGCGCACATGGGCCTGCGGCTGGCCCAGCGCTCCAACGGGGTCTCCCGGCTGCACGGGATCGTCAGCCGGGAGATGTTCGCCGGCCTGTGGCCGGGCTTCGACCCCGAGGAGGTCGCGATCGGTTCGGTCACCAACGGTGTGCACGCGGCCACCTGGGTGTCCCGAAACGTGATCGAACTGGCCGACCGGGAGCTTGGCCCGTCCCCCCTCGACGACGGGGGCGAGGGCTTCGCCAAGATCTCCCAGATCTCCGACGAGGCGGTCTGGGCAACCCGCCGTGAGCTGCGGGAACGCCTGGTGGCCGAGGTCCGCCGCCGGCTGCGGGAGTCCTGGCTGCAGCGCGGCGCCGCCCCCGGCGAACTGGACTGGGTCGACGGCGTGTTCGACCCGGGTGTCCTCACGATCGGGTTCGCCCGCCGGGTGCCCTCCTACAAGCGGCTGACCCTGATGCTGCACGACTCCGAGCGGCTGACCCGGCTGCTGCTGCACCCCCAGCGCCCGATCCAGATGGTCATCGCCGGCAAGGCGCACCCGGCCGACGACGGCGGCAAGCAACTCGTCCAGCAGATCGTGCAGTTCTCCGACAGCCCGGAGGTCCGCCACCGCATCGTGTTCCTGCCGGACTATGACATCGGCATGGCACGCTTCCTCTACTCCGGGTCGGACGTGTGGCTGAACAACCCGCTGCGCCCGCTGGAGGCATGCGGCACGTCGGGGATGAAGGCCGCGCTCAACGGCTGTCTCAACCTGTCCATCCGGGACGGCTGGTGGGACGAGATGTTCGACGGCCGCAACGGCTGGGCGATCCCCACCGCGGACGGCGTGGAGGACCCCGAGCGCCGGGACGCCATCGAGTCGGCCGCCCTGTACGACCTGCTGGAGAACGCGGTCACCACGCGCTTCTACGACGTCGCCGGCGCGGGCGCGCCCCCACGGCACTGGACGTCGATGGTCAAGCACACCCTGTCGACCCTCGGGCCGCAGGTGCTCGCCACCCGGATGGTGCGCGAGTACGTCGAGCGGTACTACATCCCTGCCGCCGCCTCGGCCCGGGTGGCCTCGGTGGACAGCGCGCACGGGGCCCGCGACCTGGCGGCGTGGCAGGAGCGGGTCCGGGCGGCCTGGCCCGGGGTGCGGGTGGTCAACGTCGACTCGGCCGGTCTCGGTGACACCCCGCAGGTCGGCCAGTCGCTGGTGGTCCGCGCCACGGTCGAGCTCGGCGGCCTGGAGCTGACCGACGTGGAGGTCCAGGCGTCCTACGGGCGCATCGACGAGTCCGACCGGCTGCTGGGCCCGGCCACCCTGCCGCTGGCCCATGTCGGCGCCGGCGAGGGCGGTGGCCTGCGCTTCGAGGGCACCATCCCGCTGCGGCGGACGGGATCCTTCGGCTACACCGTCCGGGTGCTGCCGCGGCATCCTCTGCTTGCCTCACCGGCCGAACTCGGCCTGGTGGCGAACCCGGACTGAACGATCTCCGTCGGCTTCGCAGGCTCCAGCCAGCGGAGCCAGTGAGCGGGCCGGCATGCCGATGCCGGCCCGCTCACTTTCGCCAGATGTGTTCATCCAGCATCCCTACGTGCACATAGCGCCCCGCGGAACATGCCAACAATCCAACAAACATGCTAATTTAAAGATCAATCATCATGTTTGTTGGTGTCGGGCGACCTGGTGTCGGGCCGATGGCGGGCGCATTCGCCTGATTTCGACCATCGTCGCGGCATGGCACCGCGCGACCGCGTCAGCCGGGATGCCAGCCCCGCCGATCTCATCGGGTTCACAAGCCGTACGTCTGGCGCCTTGCTTGTACGGAACGATGGCCTACCGTACGTTCGATCCATGACCATGTCGTCCGAACTGGGCGTGTCCGAGGCTCGGGAGTGCCTGGCCTCGATCATCGACCAGGTCCGTGTCGACCACCAGCCGATCTATCTGTCCCGCCGTGGGCGGCGGGTCGCCGCCGTAGTCGCCGCCGACGATCTGGACCGCATCCTCGCCCTGGCCGAGGACATGACCGACATCCGCGAAGCCGAACGAGTCCACGAGGAGATGACGCTCACCGGCCGGACACCCGTTCCCTGGGACGAGGTGAAGGCCGATCTCGGCCTGGAATGAGATACCCGGCCACCACTGCTCCAGCCGCGTTCCGCGGTTAGGCGCACTCGACCCCGTCGCGCGGCGCCGTGTACAGGCCGTGATCGACCTGCTCGCCGACAGTCCTCACCCGCTGCTCGCCCGGCAGTTGGTCGGCGGCGCCGACGAATGGCGGGTACGCACCGGTGACCACCGCATTATGTACGACATTCAGGACAAAGAGCCGATCATCCTGGTCGTCGCCGTCGGCAATAGCTCTCTGAGTGTTGGACCGCTTTCGAGGCGGGTCTTCATCTGGTCCATGACGAAGACCTCGCCGTGTACGGCCACAACCCTCGCCGTGTACGGCCACAACCAGGGCGCCGCCATCGTCAGCCATGACCGGAGGTTCGCACAATGGTGACAGAGGCGAACCTTTGGTCAGCAAATCTGGACTGCGGTGTCCGGAACCGGACGCGGTCGACGTCATCAGTACCCATATCGATGCGATCGTTTACCACCTGGCCCGGATGGCCGAGGTCGTCATCACCATCGGGCCGGATACCTTCAGGGTTTCGGCCGCCAAATGAGAGTGACTGGTTCTGCTCATTCGGTGGCACGCAGGAGGAGGACAGCGCGGCCGGCGACGGGTAGGTGTTCGCCGGCGTCGAGGGGCCGTGACGGGGTGTCGAGCGTGGCGGGGAAGCCGGCGAGGTCGTCCGCGCTGGTGTCGAGCAGCAGCGCGTAGGCCGACGCCCACGGCTGGCCTGGCAGGACGACGGTCACCGGGTCGCTGTCCGGGTGCAGGACGAGCAGGAAGCTGTCGCCGGTGGCCGCGCTGCCGTCCGGCGCGCGCCAGCCGAGGGCTGTCCCGCACAGGTGGGCGACGACCGTGCGGACGTTCGGGGAGTTCCAGTCCGCGTCCGACATGACCGCGCCGTCCGGGCGGAACCAGGTGATGTCCGCGGCTGTCCCGGCGGTGGAGGAGCCGCCGTGGAAGAACGTTCGTCGGCACAGTGTCGGGGAGCGGCGCCGCAGCGCGATCAGGCCGCTGACCAGCGGCAGCAGCATCGGGTCGGGCCCGGCCGGGTCGGGCGCGGGCAGCC
>NZ_CAAAFS010000311.1:0-37377 GCF_900634755.1 Protofrankia symbiont of Coriaria myrtifolia | reverse complement strand
CACCACCCCGGCGCCCGGGGGCGTGGCCGTCGAGGAGGCGGCCGTCGGGCGCCGGGGTGGTGCGGGTGGGCCAGCGCAGCCACGAGGTGGCGTTGTCCTGGCAGTAGGCGTTGTTGTTGCCGCCCTGGGAACGGCCGAGCTCGTCCCCGGCGAGTAGCATTGGCACCCCCGCCGACAGCAGCAGGGTCGCCAGCAGCGAGCGGCGGACCAGCCGCCGGCAGGCCAGCACGGCCGGATCGTCGCTGGGCCCCTCCACCCCGAAGTTCGCCGAGTTGCCGTGGTCGTCGCCGTCGCGGTTGTCCTCGCCGTTGGCCTCGTTGTGCTTGTGGTCGTAGGAGACGAGGTCGGCGAGGGTGAAGCCGTCGTGCGCGGTGACGAAGTTCACCGACGCCCACGGCTGGCGGCCCGAATGGTGGTACAGATCACTTGATCCGGTGATCCGGTAGCCCAGGTCGGCCACGGTGGAGGCGCCGCGCGTCCATGCCGCGCGCACGGTGTCCCGGTAGCGGCCGTTCCACTCCGCCCACGGCGCCGGGAACGCGCCCACCTGGTAGCCGCCCCAGCCGACGTCCCAGGGCTCGGCGATGAGCTTGACGGTGGACAGCAGCGGGTCGGCGTGGATGGCGGTCAGCAGCGGCGCCGCCGGGTCGAAGCCGTCGGGGCTGCGTGCGAGCGCCGTCGCCAGGTCGAAGCGGAACCCGTCTACACCCATCTCGGTGACCCAGTAGCGCAGCGAGTCCGTGATCATCTTCACCGCGTGCGGGGACGCGGTGTTCACCGTGTTGCCGCAGCCGGTGACGTCCCGGTAGCGACGCGGGTCGCCCGGGTCCACCCGGTAGTAGGTCGCGTTGTCCAGGCCGCGCAGCGACAGGGTAGGGCCGTGCTCGTCGCCCTCGGCGGTGTGGTTGAACACCACGTCGAGAATGACTTCTATCCCGGCCGCGTGTAACGCGCCCACCATCGACTGGAACTCGGCCACCGGGTTGTTCGTGGCCGCGTAGCCCGGGTGCGGGGCGAAGAAGCCCACGGTGTTGTAGCCCCAGTAGTTGGTCAGGCCGCGCTGGGACAGGGCCGGCTCCGGGACGTGCGCGTGGACCGGGAGCAGTTCCACCGCGGTGATGCCGAGCGTGCGCAGGTGGTCGATGACCGCCGGGTGGGCCAGGCCCGCGTAGGTGCCGCGCAGCGCCGGCGGGACGTCCGGATGCGTCCGGGTGAACCCCTTCACGTGCAGTTCGTAGATGACCGTCTCGGGCCAGGGGATGGCCGGGCGCTTCCCGGTCGGGCGGCGGCGGCCGTCGACCACCACGCACATCGGGACGAAGGGCGCGGAGTCGTGCCCGTCGGGGCCGGCCGCGTACGGGTCGGCCTCCTCGAAACCGTGGATCGCGGGATGCGGGACGAGGGAACCGGTCAGCATCCGCGCGTAGGGGTCGACGAGCAGCTTGGCCGGGTTGTGACGCAGGCCGCGTTCGGGGGCGTAGGGCCCGTGTGCCCGCAGCCCGTAACGCTGGCCCGGCCCGACCCCGGGCAGGTAGCCGTAGCAGACCCCGCCGCCCCGTTCGGGCAGCCGGTGGCGCTTCTCCCGACCCCGGGTGTCGAACAGGCAGATCTCGACCGCGTCCGCGCTCGGCGCCGCCACCGCGACGTTGACACCCCGGCCGTCCCAGTGGACCCCCAGCGGCTCGGGTGACCCGGGCAGCACGAGCCCGCGCCGGGCGGCACCGGCCTGATCGGCCTTGGGCCGATCGGTGTTGGGCTGATCGGTGCTGTCATGAACGCGGAACCGTGGCGTCACCTCCGTGACGGTAGCCGCGGCATGTTACCGGCGCCCGATTCCGGTCACTGCTGTCCGGTTACTCCCGCCGGTGGGAGGGGCCGTGGGTGGCCGGCGGTGCCGCGATTCGGTGGGATCCGATCATCAGGATCGGGTCGTCACGGCTGCCGAACGCGCCATAGCCGCCAAAAGGTGTCGGAAACGTAATCGTCGCGTATCCGTGAAGATCGAGTCGTCAGGGCTTAGGCTGCCTGAATCAGGGGTGCCGTCTGGACGTCACGGGCCCGGCACGGGTAGCAGCGGATGACAGTTGGCCAACGGCGGGGCGACGGATGGGCCGTACGCCGCCGGAAGCCGGGAATGATCGAGGAGGTCGGTCGGTGGCGGTCGTGGGGTTCGACGTCGACGGCGGTGTTGGCACGATCAGGCTGGATCGGCCCCCGATGAACGTCATCAACAGCGAGGTCACCGCCGGGCTGCGCGCGGCGGCCGACGAGGCGACCAGGCGGACGGACGTGCGGGCGGTCATCATCTACGGCGGCCCGAAGGTGTTCGCGGCCGGGGCCGATGTCAAGGAGATGGCTCCGCTGGACCACGCGGAGATCCTGACGTGGGTGACCGAGCTGACCACCACGTTCGAGGCGGTGGCCCGGATCCCGAAACCGGTGGTGGCCGCGGTGACCGGCTACGCCCTCGGCGGTGGCCTGGAGCTCGCCCTGACCGCCGACTTCCGGGTCTTCGGGGACAACGTCAAGGCGGGACAGCCCGAGATCCTGCTCGGCATCATCCCGGGCGCGGGCGGGACGCAGCGGCTGCCACGGCTGATCGGGGTGGCGAAGGCCAAGGATCTGATCTTCACTGGCCGGCAGGTCCGGGCCACCGAGGCCAAGGAGATCGGTCTCGCCGACCGGCTGGTCGCTCCCGACGACGTCTACACCGAGGCACGCTCCCTCGTCGCCCGGTTCGTCGACGGGCCGGCGGTCGCGCTGCGGGCGGCCAAGCGGGCGATCGACGACGGGCTGGACAGCGGGCTGTCCGAGGGGCTGCGGCTGGAGACGTCGCTGTTCGCCGGGCTGTTCGGCACGCAGGACAGGCGCATCGGCCTGGACTCCTTCGTCGAGCGCGGTCCCGGCAAGGCTGATTTCGTCGGCCGCTGAACGCCATGGACGACGCCGTGGACGTGCCCCGGGCAGGCGATGCGGACCCGGAAGCCGGGACGGACCGGGCGCCTGGAACGGACCAGGAATCCGAGGCGGCCGGGCCGGGCCGGGCGGCCGGGCCGTCGGCGTCCGACATCCGGGCGGCCTGGAGCGACCCCAAGCAGGCGAACATCATCTACCACGACGCCGAGGCCGACTCCTACGACGCCAAGTGGTCGATCTCGTTCGACGACCGCTGCATCGACTACGCCCGGGACAGGTTCGTCACCATCGCCGGGAAAACCGGCTGGCCCTACCCGAACGCCCTCGAGATCGGCGCGGGCACCGGGTTCTTCCTGCTCAACCTGGTGCAGGCCGGGGTGGTCGCCCGCGACGGGGCGCACGTCAGCGACATCAGCCCCGGGATGGTCGCCACCGCGACCTGCAACGCCGCGAACCTGGGCCTGACGGTCGCGGGCCGGGTCGCCGACGCCGAGTTCGTCCCGTACCCGGACGCGAGTTTCGACCTGGTGGTGGGGCACGCCGTCCTGCACCACATCCCGGACGTCGAGCGGGCGCTGCGGGAGGTGCTGCGGGTACTGCGGCCGGGTGGGCGGTTCGTGTTCGCGGGGGAGCCGACCCGCTACGGCGACGTGGTGGCCCGCCGGCTGTCGCGGGCGACCTGGTGGGCGACCACCCGGGTGACCAGGCTGCCGATGCTGCGGGACTGGGCCCGGCCGGCCGAGGAACTCGCGGCCAGTTCCGCCGCGCACGCCCTGGAGTCCGTGGTGGACCTGCACACCTTCGTCCCGGCGGAGCTGGCCGCGCTGGCGCGCCGCGCCGGCGCGGCCGAGGTGAAGGTGCGCACGGAGGAGCTCACCGCGGCCTGGTTCGGCTGGCCGGTGCGCACCTTCGAATGCGCCGTCGCCGAGTCGAAGCTCGGCTTCGGCTACCGGATGCGCGTCTACCGGACCTGGCAGCGCCTTGCCGCCTTCGACGCCCGGTACGCTTCCCGGGTGGTGCCTTCCGGTCTTTTCTACAACGCTCTCGTCACCGGTGTCTGGGCGCCGGATCCACACCGGTGAGAATACTCGGCCGCCGCTCGGGCGGAGATCCCCGGCAGGAGCGTTTCCTCACGTTCTCCGCGGTGCGCTGGATCGTCCGCCATCGGGCCTGGACGCCTTTCTACCTGCGCCGGTACTGGCGGTTCGCGCTGTTTCGGCTACGGTATCCGCAGGTAGTGACCGAGGGTTTCGTTTTTCTCGGGAAGAATGTGGTCCTCGAGGGGCGCCCCGGCTACGGGAGGATCGTGCTGGGCCGCTGGGTGCACCTCGGCGACAACAGCCGGATCCGCTGCCACGAGGGAAACCTGCGTATCGGTGACAAATGTGTCCTCGGGCGAAACGGCACCATCAACTGCTATCTTGACGTCGAAATCGGCGCAAAGTCCCTGATCGCGGACGACGTATACGTTATAGATTTCGATCACGTGTTCGACGATATTCACGTGCCAATCAAGGACCAGGGCATCGTGAAGTCCCCGGTGCGGATCGGCTCGGACGTGTGGATCGGCACCAAGGTCACCGTGCTGCGCGGGAGCCGGATCGGCCCAGGGTCGGTGATTGCCGCGGGTGCCGTGGTGAACGCCGACATCGCGCCGATGTCGGTCGCGGTGGGTGTGCCCGCCCGTGTCGTGCGTAACCGGACAGCGGACTACCAGGCCGCCGAGGCGAAGCGGGCGGCTCTGGCCGACATCGCTCGCAAGACGGCCGCGGCCGCCGCCGGGGTCATCGCGGCCCGCGCCGAGGCTGGTCGTTCCCGTCAGGGATGACCTGTCGCGCCGGCGGTCGAACCGGCGGTCGAACCGGTGATCGGCTCGGTGGCGGGCGCAATGGTCAACACGATGATCGACATGATGTCGGAAAGTCGACTTCATCACCACCGTGGGTGGGGCTTTCGCGACCTTCAGGCGGGCTCTATTATGTCGTCTGACGTCCCGCTTAGATCGACAATATGGTGATCGACCAGTACGACGATCGGCAAGTACAGCGATCAACAATTGTCGATCGAAAAGGTGGCCGACAACAGCGGCCCGGGCGGGTGTCCCGAGAGGTTGAGGATGACCGAAGCCGATGACATCGTAAACATCCGAAAGCTACCGGTGGATTTCACCGAAACGAGCCGACAGGTCGCCGACCGGCCAGAAAAAGGCGGGCGGGTCCGGTTGCCGGGGCTCGACCCCGATGCCTTTCGGCATCCTCTCGACCGGCGGGCCACCCGTGCGCTGCAGCGGATTCCCGGGTTCGACCGGGCCGTGGCGAAATACATCGAATGGGGCGTGGAACGCGGCCACTACGTGGAGCACACGGCGTCCAGCGTGAAAGTGGGGCCGAACCAGCTCCCGGAGATCTACGCGATCCTGCGCGAGGCGTGCGCGATCCTGGACGTTCCGGAGCCCGAGCTCTACGTCCGGCGCGGCCCGGTCGACGCCTACACCGCCGGGCACACCCGGCCCTACGTGGTGTTGTTCACCGACCTGCTCGACATCATGGACACCGACGAGCTGCTGGCCGTGATCGCGCACGAACTCGGCCACGTCAAGTGCGGCCACGTCCTCTACGGGACGATGGCCCGCATCGTCGGCGGTGCCATGGGCGCGGGGGCGGCCCGCAGGGCGGGCGCCGCCATGGGCAACGTCGTCTCCTTCGGGCTGGGAGCGGGCCTGGCGGCCTGGTCCCGCAAGGCGGAGCTGACCGCCGATCGGGCGGCGATGCTCGCCGTCCAGGATCCCGGCCCGTGCGTCCGGATGATGATGAAGCTCGCCGGCGGCGCGACCCGCTGGCTGGACCAGATGAACCCGGAGGCCTTCCTCGAGCAGGCCCGGCTGCTCGACGACATGGTCGAGGAGAGCGCGCTCGCCCGGCTCCACCGACTGCGGATCCGCACCACCGGATCCCATCCGCTCGCGGTCGAGCGCGCCCGCTACTTCGACGAGTGGCTGCATGAGGACGAGCCCCGCAAGATCCTGGAGGGCATCTATGCCGTGCGGGCTGGCAGCCGGCACTGCCTGACCTGCGAGACACCGCCGCGTCCGACCGAGAACTTCTGCGCGTCCTGCGGCACCGGCCTCGCCGTCTGGACGGCCGCCGTCTGGACGGCCGCCGACTGACCTGGCCCGGCCGGCCGCTTCGGCGCACGGCGCAGGCACGGCGTACGGCGAGGGCTCAGCGCAGGGCCAGGTCGACCACGAGTGGTTTGTGGTCGCTACCGATCTTGTTGCCCACCTGATAGCCGGTGACGGCGAACTGCGGCGACGCCAGCACGTGGTCGATCCGTAGCAGCGGTGGCAGAGCCAGGTGGTTGGCGTTCCAGGTCGGGGCCCAGCCTGCGCCGGCCACGTCGTGGGCGTCCCGCAGCCGCTCGTCGAGCAGGCGCGCGAACGGCCGATGGTCGCGGGTGGCGTTGAAGTCACCGGCGAGCACCACCGGGACAGGGGAGAGGGCGGCCTCCGCCCGCAGGGCGTCCAGCTGCCGTCGCCACTGGGCGGCGTAGTCGCGGCTCGTCGGTGACACCGTGTGGACGGCGAAGAGCCGGAACTGGCGGGTGGCGTCCACCCGGACCGTCATCCGCAGCGACGGCAGGTCGGCGATCATCGGAAGCTCCGCCTGGACGAGCGGGAACCGGGAGAACACCGCCACCCCGAACGGATCCGGCCGCGGATGCGCCTCCCGGTAGGCGTAGCCGTCCAGCGCGCCGGACTTCGTCACCGCGTCCAGGGTGAGCGGGGTGGCCTCCTCCAGCACGACGATGTCGGGCCGGGCACGGGTGATCTGGGCGCCGAGCCGCCCGGCGTCGCCGTTGGTGTACAGCAGGTTGGACGTCATGATCCGTACCTTTGCCGCGCCGGCGGGGGCGGCCTCGGGCCTGCCCGGCCACAGCTCGGGCACGGTGAAGGCCAGATGGGCGATGACGGCCAGCAGCGAGACGACCAGCAACCGGTTGCGCCGCAGCGCGAAGGCGGCCGCCAGCGCCACGTAGGCAGGCAGGTACTCGACCGGGGCGAACGCGTTGATCCCCGAGTACGGCCAGCTCAGCACGTCGTCCAGATGGAGCAGCCGGCCCGCGGTGATGATCACGAGGGTGCCGGCGACCACCCAGGAGAGAAAGATCGTCAGGGTTCGTGGCGGTATCACGGCGACGGCGCGGTCCTTCGCCCCCGGCCTGTCCGGCTCGCCGGGGAACACGGGCAGGTCGGAACCGGTCTCCGGATGCGGGGAGGTCATGACAACAGGTTGCCGGTAGGGACGGCCGCCGCGGCCACCAGGGTGGGACGCGGATCCGACACTGCGCCCAACCACACACCAACACCGCGGACGACCGCATGATGACAGCGCGGCTGGCTTCCGCGCTGTTTCCGCCGCCGGTGTGAACGGCGACAGGCATCTCTATGGCAGGAGTGTGAGGGCCGAGGTGTGGGCCCTGGGGTCAGTCCCGCCCGAAGCCGTCGGCCAGAAGTTCGTCGATGCGAGGGGTGATGCCCGAGTGGGATGCGCCTACGCCGACGAAAGCGAGCCTGCGGCGGGCCGGGGTCTCGGCCGGAGGGAGCTGGGCGGCGAGGTCGGCGATGACGTCGACGACATGGGTGCCGCGCCGTTCCGCCTCGGCGGTGAGGCGGTGGACGAGCTCGTCGGGCAGGTCGAGCGTGATGCTCATGCGCTGATTCCACGTCTCCAGGGCTGTTGATCTGGTTCGTCCAAGTAGCCCTCGCGGTGGGTCCGCAGTGGCACGTAACCGGCTCAGGTCCGTGGTTGTCGAGCTGGGTGGATCATCAGGGTGGGAGCTTCTGTCCGCATTGCGTTCCTACAGCTCTACAGCTCTACAGCCCGGTCAGGCCCTGGTGAGCCGGCGGGCGTCCAGGGCGGGGAAGGGGTGGTCCAGGGTGCGGTAGTGGCGGGCGAGCCTGGTGGCGGCGAGCCGGTCGCGGGCGTGGACCGTGTCGGCCAGTGCGTCGAAACGCCCCGCGTGCGTGTAGGCCCGGGATCTGGCGTAGTCCGCGGCGCTGTCGTGGGTGACGCAGAACGCCCAGTCGCTGGCACTGGTGAGGAACGCCTCCCGTGCCATCTGGTCGAGGACGTCGTCCCGCTCGGCCGGGTGGGCGGCGGCGGTCACGACCTCGACCAGCCGCCCGTTCACCTCGGCGGCGAGCTTGGCCAGGTCGGTCACGTCCGCCCAGACGTGGAAGTCCTTGCCGCGTCCCCAGGAGCCCGCCGGCAGGTCGCGGGCGCCCTCGACGTGCCCGGCCGCGGCCGCCTGTGACAGCGTCGCAGCCTGGATGCCGGCGTCGGGCAGCAGGGTGAGGACCGCTTCCAGGAACGCCGGTCCCTCGTGCCAGTGATGGCCGAACAGCTCGGTGTCGAAGGCGCACACGACCAGCGCGCGGCGGCCGTCCCTGGCCGCGGCCAGCTCGGTCAGCCGCCGCCGGAGCACACCGACGAAGCGCGCGGCGTCGTCGGCGGCGGCCCGGCGGGCGGCGGCGGGTTCGTACGGCGCCTTGCGCCCGGGCGGGGTGTCCACGGACGTCACCCTGGACACCCGCAGGCCACTGCCGTGGTCGAAGGTGTGGAAGTCGCGGTACCACGCGCCCCTGGGATAGCCGGCGGTGGGCGACCACACCTCGTAGGAGACGCCGAGGTCGCGGGGGAAGGCCAGCACGCCGCTGCCCGCGACGTCGTAGGCGCCGGCGGTCTCGCCGCCGACGGTCGGGCCGTCCACCACGAAGTGGGTCACGCCCGCGGCGGCGTAGTGCCGTTCCAGCCCCGGCCGGTAGGCGCACTCCGGGGCCCAGATCCCGCGGGGCCGGGTACCGAGGCGCAGGGTGGCGTCGTCGAGGCCGGCGCCGAGCTGGACCGGCACGATCCGCTCGTCCAACAGCGGCAGCACCGGGTGGGACGCCGGCCCTCCGAGCAGCTCGACGACACCGGCGTCGGCCAGGCGGCGCAGCAGCGGTGACGCCCCGTGCCGCCAGCGGCTCTCGACGGCTCGCAGGGCGGCGGTGGCCAGCGCGCCTTCGTGGCCCGCGCCGGGCACGCCGTCCACCAGCGCCCCCTGCGCCCGAAGCTGCCAGTCCGCCACCCATCTGGCCAGCCCGGACAGGCAGTACGGGTCGTCCAGCATGGCGGCCAGCACGGGTGTGACGCCGAGGGTGAGCACGTTGCGCTGGCCGGTGTCGGCGAGACGCTCGAGCAGGTCGAGCAGGGGCAGGTAGGCACCGGTCCAGGCCTGGTAGAGCCATTCCTCGCCGACCGGCCACGCGCCGGCGTGCGCGACCCACGGCAGATGGCTGTGCAGCACCAGGCAGAACGTTCCGACCGGCTCGGCCGGTGTCCGGGCCGCGCCGCGGGCCGGGGTCGGGGAAGCGGTCGGGGTCGGCGCCGCGGGCCGTGCCGGGTGGCTCATGGCCGGCGGTAGGCGACCACGGCCAGGTCGAGACAGGCCGTGATCGGGGTGTCGGCGGTGTCCGGGTGCAGGGCGAAGTCGTCGATGGCGGTGCGGCGTACCCGCTCGGCCAGCGCGGCGGACCACTGCGGGTAGGGGCGGGCGAGCTGGGCGTCCACGATCGCGCCGTTGCGGCGCTCCCAGGCCCGTAGTCGCGGCGCGTGCCAGACGCCCCACAGGCGGGTGACCACGAAATGCTCCTCGAGGAGGGAGACGAGCTCGTCGGGGGCGAGCTCCCGGGTGTGGTAAGGGTTCGCGGGAGCGTCGAGCCCCGGTGAGAAGGTCAGCCGGTTCGGGGTCGTCAGCACCAGCGTGCCGGCCGGGCGCAGCACCCGGGCGCACTCGGCCAGGAACGCCTCCTGGTCGTTGAGATGCTCGATGACCTGCAGGTTCGCGACGACCTCGGCGGTGGCGTCGGCGAACGGCAGCCGCTGGAGATCGGCGCGGACAGGGGTGGTGGCGGGATAGGCGCGCCGGACGTGCTCGACGACGTCGGCGTCGGCGTCGACCGCGACGACCTGGGAGGCGGATCTCGCCAGCATCGCCGCGCCGTACCCCTCGCCGCAGCCCGCCTCGACGACCACGGCCCCGGTGGTGAAGGGGGCGAACGCGGCATAGGCCGCCTCGTGCCGTTTGAACCAGTACCGCTCGAACCACACCCCCGGCACGGTCCGCTCCCCGAAGACCGCCCAGGCGAGCAGCGTGTTGTGGTCATCGGACGTGGGGGTGGCCCCGGCGGTGTGGCGGGGTTCAGCGATGTTGCGGGGCCCGGTGGTGTGGCGGGGCGTCGTCGCCGCTTCGTGCCTGACCATGAAACCCGACCCTACGCACTGGTAACCACAACGTGTCGGCGGCTCTCCACGGACAGCAAAAGGTGTGACTTATATGACGTATTACGGGAGGGCTACGGGACAGGTACGGGATGGGTACGGGATAGGTACGGGATAGGTACGAAAGCAGCGTAAAGATGTAACAAAACAGGGTCCCGTCCGCCTTGATTCGGCCCGTCGCAGTACCAACGAGTCGTAGTGCCAACGGACTGCGTCCGACAGGAAACGGTACGTAATAGTCTACCAGTGGTGGGCGCAACCGCGGTGACGGGCGCCGTGGGCCGTCACCGCGGTTGCCCGTCACAGGGCTCGTTCGCCGTCACAGGGCCAGTTCGCATCTGGCCTGTTCGCATCTGTCGCGTTATGGCTTTCTCAT
Organism: Protofrankia symbiont of Coriaria myrtifolia; assembly: GCF_900634755.1. Classification (NCBI taxonomy): domain Bacteria; kingdom Bacillati; phylum Actinomycetota; class Actinomycetes; order Frankiales; family Frankiaceae; genus Protofrankia; species Protofrankia symbiont of Coriaria myrtifolia. Next base: position 26,763 of record NZ_CAAAFS010000311.1, on the reverse strand, counting down.
ACGGCTCCGCTTGTACCTCTCTATACTAATATATCAATTTCTGTACTAATTTGTACGATTTACGATGTTGAACGCGTTGCCGTGGAGCGCATGCCCGTGGAGCTCCCTGCGGATCCGGTCCGCGGCTTCGGCCGGTCACGCGGAGATGGCTGTCGCGGCCACCCTGGTGGGGACGACGGGGCGGGTCACCAGCGGCGCGGCGTGCCGGCGCCACTCCCGGACGGCGACGACGTCGTCGTGCCGGCTCAGCTCGCGGTCGAGATCGCGCAGCTTCTCGGTGATCCGGGCGGAGTCGAGACCGCTCGCCAGGTCGGCCGCGCGGTTCCCGGCGTCCAGGGCGGCTTCGAGATCCGGGCCGGGCCTGCGCAGATAGGACAGGGCGAGATCCGCCTCGGCATAGCTGCGGGTGCGGGTCCGGGACGGGAGCTGCCGGGCGCGGGACTCCAGCAGCAGGGGCTCGGCCTGCCGGGTCCACCCGAGCAGCATGAAGCAGTGGCCCTTGCACTCGGCAACGTCCGTCTCGTTGTAGTGCGACGACCATGGCGGGTCGTCGCCGTCGCCAGCCCGGTCGAGCTCGGCGTCCATGGCGGCCAGCGCCTTGCAACAGCCGGCCTCGTCGCCGTTGCGGGCCAGGGCCCAGGCGTGCTTGTCGTGCAGCATCACCCGTACCGAGCGGGACGCGACGGAGCGGGAGCGCTCGAGGGCGGCCTTGGCCAGTGCGAGGCTCTGGCGAAGTTGGCCGAGACGCCCGGCCTGGTCGCTCATGGTGGAGAGGATCCGGCTGGCCAGCATGGTGTCCCCGGCGTGTTCGGCGAGGCCGAGCGCCTGAATGTAATAGCGTTGTGCCAGTGACTGACGGTCACAGTCCTGGGCGAGCCAGCCGCTGAACTGGGTCAGCTCGGCCAGCGCGCCGAAGAGATCCGGGGTGTGCCGGGCCTCCAGCGCGGTCCTGGCCCGGTCGTGGAGGAAGGCGACCACCTGTCCACGGATCTCGCCGCTGCCGTACCGGGCGTCAAGTTTGCGGAAGGTCTCGGTCATGTCCCTGATCATCATTGCGGTCGGGGCGGTGGCCGGGGTGTCGTCGTCGACCGTCCTGACGACGCCGGTGAGGCTGGCCAGCACCGAGTCCGCGAAGGCGCTCGCTATGAACGCGCTTCCGTCCTGCAAGAGATCTCGCCTGCGCATGTCGCGTCCTGAGAGTCCGGCGATGGTTCCAAGGGTGCCCACGGGCTGCTCGGCCACGGTGAGCCCGAAGTCGTCCCCGCGAAATGTCTCACCCCGCCAACCGAGGTCTGTCGGGGTGATCCGGTAGCCCACCAGAGCCGACATCTCGGCGGCGGCGAGCTCGGCCACCATGGGGTCGCGGGGGCGCATGCCGCGACGCCAGTGGCCCACCGTGGTCCTGGCCAACCCGAGCTCGATCCGGCGGTGTCGCCGTGCGCGCTCGTTGACCTGCCGGGCGAAACGGGTGTCGGAGATCGAGGTCTCGGCGAGCAGGCGTGCGAACAGTGTGGGGCTGGATCCATCTTTGTCCGATATAGGGCCATCTTCCCGAATGAAGTCGATCAATTCCGATTTTCTATCCATTGTGCCCTAATGGCTCGTGTAATGACTTTTTGTGACGACAGGGTGTTTTTTCAGCCTCGGGGCAGAACGTAGTGATGCGATCACGGTGACGGAAGGGACCGTGCAGAAGTTGGCTTGAATGCACACGTGGGTGCCCTCCGGTGGCAACGTGGACGGAGCATGGCCCCGGGTGTGGGCGGGGCGCGGTACCGGACGCGTCGGCGATCATTGAGCGTGACAACGTTGCCGGTGCGACCATGTCAGGAACAAGCAGACCGATGAAAGTGGCTACGGAGGCCTCGAGGCGTGGTGAACATCGTTGTTACTGTCAAGCAGGTGCCGGACACCTGGGCAGAGAAGAAGCTCGATCCGGTCACCAAGACGATCGATCGTAAGAGCGTGGACAACGTCATAAACGAGATGGACGAATACGGTGTCGAAGAGGCCCTGAAGATCAAGGAAGCTCATGGTGGCGAGGTGACAGTGGTCACCCTGGGCCCGCAGAAGGCCATCGAGACCATCCGCAAGGCACTGTCGATGGGCGCGGACAAGGCCGTGCACATCACCGACGAGCAGCTGGCCGGCTCCGACGCCCTGCAGACGTCCGTCGTGCTCGCGAAAGTTATTTCCACGCTGTCGCCCGACATCGTCATCACCGCGGCCGAGGCCTCTGACGCCCGGGGCGGTGTGCTGGGGGCCCTGCTCGCCGAGCAGCTCGGGCTCCCGCAGCTCACCCAGGCCCGTAAGGTGACCGTCGACCCGGCGGCGGGCACTGTTCGTATAGAACGCCAGGCCGACAACGGCTACGCTCTGGTAGAAGCGTCCACGCCGGCGGTCGTCGGTGTCGTCGAGAAGATCAACCAGCCGCGTTACCCGTCGTTCAAGGGAATCATGGCGGCCAAGAAGAAGCCGCTGACCACCGTGTCCGTTGCCGACGCCGGCCTGGATCCCGCCACGGTCGGGCTTGCCAACGCCGCGTCGACGGTGGTGGACGCCCAGCCGGCGCCGCCCCGTCAGACCGGAACGATCGTCAAGGACGAGGGCGACGGCGGTACGAAGGCCGCCGAGTTCCTCGTCGCGCAGAAGCTGATCTGAGGGGTCCTTATCCGATGGCTGAGGTTCTGGTACTCGTCGAGCACGCGGACGGCGAGCCGAAGAAGATCACTGCCGAACTGCTGACGCTCGCCCGGTCGCTGGGCGAGGCGTCCGCGGTCTTCCTCGGCGCTCCCGGCACGTACGAGAAGGCCAGGGAGTTCCTGGCGGAGTACGGAGCGTCGAAGGTGTACGTCGTCGAGTCCGACGACGTCGTCGACTATGTGGTGGCGCCGGTGGCCGAGGTCCTGGCCAAGCTGGTGACCGACGTCTCGCCCACGGCGGTCCTCACGGCCGCCACCGCGGAGGCTCGGGAGGCCGCCGCGCGGACGGCCGCGAAGACCGGGTCCGGTCTGCTCTGGGACGCCGTTGCCGTCGCGGCGGACCTGACCGCGACCCAGGGCATCTTCGGTGGCTCCACGATCGTCACCTCGAAGGTCACCAAGGGGACACCGATCTTCGTGGTGCGGCCGAACACCACCGCCCCCGAGGCCGCGCCGACCACCCCGGTGACGGAGAACGTCCACATCACGATCTCGGACGCGGCGAAGTCGGCGAAGATCCTCGACCGGGTGGTCGAGGCCAAGTCGGGCCGTCCCGACCTCACCGAGGCGCAGATCGTGGTCTCCGGCGGCCGTGGTCTCGGCGCCGCCGAGCACTTCACGCTGGTCGAGAAGCTGGCTGACAGCCTCGGCGCCGCGGTGGGCGCGTCCCGGGCGGCGACCGACGCTGGCTGGTACCCCCACCAGCAGCAGGTCGGCCAGACCGGCAAGACCGTGTCGCCGCAGCTCTACGTCGCGGTCGGCATCTCCGGTGCGATCCAGCACCGGGCCGGGATGCAGACGTCCAAGACGATCGTCGCGATCAACAAGGATCCGGAGGCGCCCATCTTCGAGTTCGCCGACTACGGAGTCGTGGGTGACCTGTTCAATGTCGTCCCACAGCTCACCGAGGCGATCGAGAAGCGCAAGGGGTAGCCGGGCTGCCGCTTTGCGGCAGCGTGTCCGCGGATGTTCCACCGGTGTCCTTCCGCGGTCTTCCGCGGTCCCTGACGGCCGGATGTTCCCACCCGGGGAACGTCCGGCCGTTGTCGTTCCACCCCCGGCACGGGCGGCCATCTGGAGCTGGAACCGCCTCGGAACGGCCTGACGAACGCTGGCCGCGGACCCCTGTAGGTCCTGGTGGTGTGCTAGGGGTCCGGGCATCGGAACCCCTGCTCGATCCCGTTTCCCGGTCCCTGGGGCTGGTTTCGGATGATGCTGGTCCGGTGTCCGGTGGGTGTCGCCCGGTGGTCATTGCTGGCCCGGCGGGCGCAATCTGGCTGGAACGCCCTCCCGTCGCCTTCCGTTGCGGATGCGGCCGGGAATCTCCGCAAAATGATGATCATGCTGGGGTCTGGACGTCCAGCCTATTGTGTGGGCATCCTAATATCTGCCCATCCAACTATTGGATGGGGGAGCATGCCCGCCGTTGGTCCGGAGGTTTCGAGGATGGGCGCAGCCAGTCAGTCACCCCTGCACGTCCCGCAGCATCCGGTGCGGGTCGTCACCGTGGCCTCCCTGTTCGACGGCCACGACGCGGCGATCAACATCATGCGCAGGATCCTGCAGTCCCAGGGCGTCGAAGTGATCCACCTCGGCCATGACCGCGGTGTGGAGGAGGTGGTCACGGCCGCGATCCAGGAGGACGCCCAGGCGGTGGCGCTGTCGTCCTACCAGGGCGGGCACGTCGAGTACTTCAGCTATCTGGTCCAGCGGCTGCGCGAGCGCGGCGCCGGCCACATCCGGGTGTACGGCGGGGGAGGGGGTGTCATCGTCCCCGACGAGATCGCCCTGCTGCACTCCCGCGGAGTCGCCCGGATCTTCTCGCCGCAGGACGGGCAGCGGCTCGGGCTGCCAGGGATGATCAATATTATCGTCGCCGAGTGCGACACCGACCTGACCATCGACCTGCCGTCGCTGCCGGCGATCACAGCTGGTGACCAGGGTGCGCTCGCCCGGGCGATCACCGTGTTGCAGGGCGGCGCCTCGCCCGAGCTCGCGCGCCAGGTGCGCCAGGCGGCCCGGCCCGGTGTCCCGGTGCTGGGCATCACGGGCACGGGCGGATCCGGCAAGTCCTCGCTGACCGACGAGCTGCTGCGCCGGCTGCGCCTCGACCAGCAGGACAAGCTGCGCGCCGCCGTGATCGCGGTGGACCCGACCCGCCGCCGCGCCGGCGGCGCCCTGCTCGGCGACCGCATCCGGATGAACGTGCTCGGGGACGCCGACGGCCCGTCCACGATCTTCTTCCGTTCGCTGGCAACCCGAGGCGCCGGCAGTGAGCTGCCCGAACGGATCGGCGACGTGATCGCGGCCTGCCAGGCCGCCGGCTACGACCTGGTCGTGGTCGAGACGCCGGGAATCGGCCAGGGTGACACCGGCATCGTCGACCTGGTGGACGTCTCGCTGTACGTGATGACGCCCGAGTACGGTGCCGCGTCCCAGCTCGAGAAGATCGACATGCTGGACTTCGCCGACGTGGTGGCGATCAACAAGTTCGAGCGGCCCGGGGCCGAGGACGCCCGCCGCGACGTCGGCCGTCAGCTGGTGCGCAACCGGGAGGCCTTCGGCTCCTCCTGGGAGGACATGCCGGTGTTCGGGACGAGCGCGGCCCGGTTCAACGACGACGGGGTCACCGCGCTCTACCAGCATCTGACCTCGCTGCTCGGGGCCAAGGGCCTGCCACTGGCCGCCGGCACGCTGCCGCGGGTGTCGGTCAAGGCGTCCTCGGGGCTGACGAGGGTGCTCCCGGCGTCCCGCGTCCGCTACCTGGCGGAGATCGCCGAGACCGTCCGCTCCTACCACCGGCACAGCGCCGAGCAGGTCGAGGCGGCCCGCCGACGCCAGCACCTGCGCACGGCGCACCAGGAGCTCGCCGCCGCCGGTGACCGGCACGCGGGGCTCGACGCCCTGCTCGAAGGCGCCGAGAAGGCGCTGGATCCCGGCGTGCGCGAGCAGTTGGACGCCTGGCCGGCGACGGTGACGGAGTACTCCGGCGAGGAGCTGGTCTACAAGGTGCGCGGCAAGGAGATCCACACGCCGCTGCGCCGCACGACGCTGTCGGGCAGCTCGATACCCCGGGTGGCGCTGCCCCGCATCGGCGACGACGGTGATCTCGTGCGCTTCCTGCGCGCGGAGAACCTGCCCGGCCGGTTCCCGTTCACCGCCGGGGTGTTCCCGTTCAAGCGGATCGGCGAGGCGCCGGCGCGGATGTTCGCCGGCGAGGGTGACCCGTTCCGCACCAACCGGCGCTTCCACTACCTCTCCCGGGGCTCGGAGGCCACCCGGCTGTCCACGGCGTTCGACTCGGTCACGCTCTACGGCCGGGACCCGGCGCCCCGTCCCGACATCTACGGCAAGATCGGCACGTCCGGGGTCTCGATCGCGACCCTGGACGACATGAAGGAGCTCTACGCCGGCTTCGACCTGTGCTCGCCGACGACGAGCGTCTCCATGACGATCAACGGGCCGGCTCCGGCGATCCTCGCGATGTTCCTCAACGTCGCCATCGACCAGCAGCTGGAACAGTTCGCCGCCACCGAGGGCCGCCAGCCCACCCCGGCCGAGGCCGCCGAGGTGCGGGCCAGAGCGCTGACGACCGTGCGCGGCACCGTGCAGGCCGACATCCTCAAGGAGGACCAGGGGCAGAACACCTGCATCTTCTCCACCGAGTTCGCCCTGCGCTGCATGGCCGACGTGCAGGAATGGTTCATCGACCACGGCGTCCGCAACTTCTACTCCGTGTCGATCTCCGGCTACCACATCGCGGAGGCCGGGGCGAACCCGATCAGCCAGGTCGCGTTCACCCTCGCCAACGGCTTCACCTACGTCGAGGCCTACCTCGCCCGCGGCATGCGCATCGACGACTTCGCGCCGAACCTGTCGTTCTTCTTCTCCAACGGCCTGGACGCGGAGTACACCGTCATCGGCCGGGTGGCCCGGCGGATCTGGGCGGTGGCCCTGCGCGAGCGCTACGGTGCCGCCGAGCGGTCGCAGAAGCTCAAGTACCACGTCCAGACCTCCGGCCGTTCCCTGCACGCCCAGGAGATGGACTTCAACGACATCCGCACCACGCTGCAGGCCCTGTGCGCCATCTACGACAACTGCAACAGCCTGCACACCAACGCCTACGACGAGGCGGTGACCACTCCGACCGAGCACTCCGTCCGTCGCGCGCTGGCCATCCAGATGATCATCGACAAGGAGTGGGGGCTGTCCGGCAACGAGAACCCGATCCAGGGCTCCTACATCGTCGAGGAGCTCACCGGCCTCGTGGAGGAGGCCGTACTCGCCGAGTTCGAGCGGATCTCCGAGCGCGGCGGTGTGCTCGGCGCGATGGAAACCGGCTACCAGCGCGGCCGCATCCAGGACGAGTCCATGCTCTACGAGCAGCGCAAGCACGACGGCAGCCTGCCGATCGTCGGGGTGAACACCTTCCTCGACCCCGACGCGGAGGACAGCTCGCAGGGTCCCATCGAGCTCGCCCGGGCCACGGAGGAGGAGAAGGTCTCACAGCTCGAGCGCCTCGCCGACTTCCAGGCCCGGCACGCCGAGGAGGCCCCCGAGGCGCTGCGCCGGCTGCGTGAGGCCGCGGCGGCCGGCGAGAACGTCTTCGACGTTCTCATCGACGCGGTCCAACACTGCTCGCTCGGTCAGATCAGTGACGCCTTCTTCGAAGTCGGTGGCCGGTATCGTCGTAATGTCTGAGCAAACCTAGTTTCCCAGCGCCCTGGCTGGCCAGGGCAGCGCGGTCGTGATTCGCTCGCGTCCGGGGTCCCCGCCGGATCCGGCGTGGACCCCGGACGCGGCAGGTCTCCGACAGGGGTCCGGGAGGCCCACGTTTCCCATGGGCCCGCGGCGGCACGGGGAACAAGGCCCGTGTTGTTCCCGGCCGACCGGCCACGTCGTGGAGGAGCCGTCCGCCCGTGTCCTTTCCCAAACCTCTGCCGTTCGACCCCATCGAGGAGGCGCGCAAGCAGTGGACGGCGCACGGATGGGCCGAGGCGGCTGACGGCATGGCGGCCGTCACGTCCGTGATGCGCGCCCAGCAGATCATCCTGGCCCGGGCGGACGAGGTGCTGCGCCCCTTCGAGCTGACCTTCGCCCGCTACGAGCTGCTCGTGCTGCTGCTGTTCAGCCGGGCCGGCTCCCTGCCGATGAGCAAGGTCGGCAATCGCCTGCAGGTGCATCCGACGAGTGTGACCAGCGCGGTCGACCGGCTGTCCTCGCAGGGCCTGGTCCGCCGCATCCCGCATCCCACGGACCGGCGCACGACCCTGGCCGAGATCACGGCAGCCGGCCGGGAGGTGGCGACCACGGCCACCGTCGAACTCAACCGGCGCCTGTTCGCCGACCCGGGCTTCCCGCCCGAGCAGGTCGGTCCGCTCGTCGACATCCTCCGGGAGTTCCGCAGCCGCGCCGGCGACTTCTGACCTGCCGGCCCCCGGCCGGCCACTGCGTGACCACTTCTGACTGGACGTATCGTGCTTGTCACGATCCACGGCGTCGCGTACCGTTACTCGTGGATCTGCTGATAAGCAAAATGCGCGGAGCTGTGCAGGTTAATGATCCTGAAGGATGTGCGGGCCAGCATCGCTGTCGATGACGAGTTGATCGAAGAGGCCATGCGCCTCTTCGGGGTGAACACCCGGCGCGAAATCGTCGATCTCGCCTTGCGGCATCTCATCGGCCGGGCCGACTTCCGGCGCCGGGCCCTGGCCATGGAGGGCACAGGCTGGGATACGGACATGACCGAACTCCGACCGGATTTCGTGCCGAGCTCCGCCAGCGTCTTGCTCGTCCAAGACCAGACAGCCATGCGCGAACCCGGTCGCAAACTTGGGCCTCGATCGCCGAACAACACGGCGTCGTGATTTCGACCGTCCGCCGCGCGCTCGCGATGCTTGCCGAGCGAGACCTGATCGAACTCGTGCCGAGCCGTGGCGCGATCGTGAGCAAGCGGACAGGCATCGCACGGCAGGCCGCCGACGTCACGCGGCAGGAAGGCACCTGGAGAGGCTTCCCGCTCAGCGTCGTCGAGGCTGGTGCCGAGCCCTTCACCGAGACGACCATCCGCGACGTCGAAGCGACAGCGGAAGTCGCCCCGTGGCTCGCCGTGCCCGTCGGAACGACCGTCCTCGAACGCTTCCGCACACAGGGTCAACTCGTCGACGGCGAGCGCCAACCGCTACAGGTCGCCGTGACCTGGTTCTCCCCGGCGGTTACCGAGCAGCTTCCGATCCTTCGGGAACTCAGTACGGGTCCTGGCGGTATGTACTCGCGGATGACCGACGCCGGCCACGTCCTGCGCTGGGAAGACACAGTCACCGAACGCCCCGCCACGGCTGACGAAAGGTCGCGTCTCGGCCTGCCGGACGGTCAACACGTCCTGTTGATCTGGCGCCGCTGCTATAACCAGGACGACCGGGTACTGGAAGTGACCCGCAGAGCCATCCGCTCCGACCGAAGCCCGGTGGTCTACCGCTATGAATGACGCAGCCCCGCCCACGGCCACGCCTCGCGTGGCGGCCGGCGTGCTGTTCTTCGACGAAGACAGTCGAGTCCTGCTCGTCGACCCCTCCTACAAGCAAGGACTCGAAGTACCCGGAGGCTACGTCGAACCCGGCGAGTCCCCCCACGCCGCCTGCATTCGGGAAGTCCGCGAGGAACTTGGTATCGAACCACCGATCGGTGGCCTACTCGTCGTCGACTGGGCACCTTCCGAACAGGAAGGCGACAAGATCCTTTTCTTGTTCGACGGCGGAGTACTCGCCGAGCGATGGCGACAGCGGATCGCGCTACAAGCCGAGGAGCTGACAGGCTGGCGGTTCTCCGCAGCCGAGGAACTACCCTCCGTGCTTCCGCCGCGCCTGAGCCGCCGCGTCCTGGCGGCCATCACTGTCCGCTCCTCCGAGCGTCCCACCTACCTCGAACACGGCACCACGATCTAGGCGCGGCACAAGCCCACCCAGCCCCGTTCGTAGTTTCAGTCGCCTTCGTAGAGGCGGTGGAGGTCTATGAGGACGATGTCGGGGGTGGAATCGGCGGCGGCGCGTAGGTCGTCGGTGAAGCCGGTGGCGGAGAACAGCAGGAGGCGGGTGCCGGTCACGTCCAGGCCGCCCGTCCGTTCGATGAGCGTGCGGGCGCGTCGCAGTCTGTTCAGATGCTCAAGGCCCAGCTCGACGCCCCATTTGGCCTCGCCGACGGCGACGAGCCGGCGGCGCTTGCCGTCGGCCGGGCCGAGCGCGACGACGTCGAGCTCCATCGCCGCCCGTTGTTCGTGGTCGTGGATGGTGCCATGGCCGATGTCGCCGAGGTCGTCGGTGCCGAGCGTCGCCGGGCCGGTGTACAGCGCCACCCAGGTCCGGCAGATCTCCTCGAAGTTGGGCCCGAGAACCTGGGATGCGAACGTGGCGCGCCGGCCCGGCCAGGTCCTGGCCGCCTGCCCGCGCGCCTCGAGCCGGCCGAAGACCGGCCGCATGACGGCGTGGTAAAAGGCGATCAGCGGCTCGGCGATCCGCCACACCGGCCGCCGGTCGCGCAGCAGGTCGTCCGCCTTGACCAGGAAGCCGGCGTCGGCCAGTACGGTCAGGGGGTGCGCGAGGTCGCCCGTCGGCCGGCCGACCGCGTTCGCGATCGCGCCGCGGGTGACGGCGCCGGTGGCCACGGCTGCCAGCACCGAGCTGTACAGGCCGGGGTCGCGCAGGTCGGGCTCCTCCGCGAGCAGGTAGCGCGCCTCGCGGAACAGCGGCGAGTTGCGGTTGAGGACCGTTCTGACCACCCAGGCGTCGAAGTCGTCGATGCCGCGCGGGCTGTCCCCGCGGGCGAAGTCCCGGTAGGCCGGCGTCCCACCCACGACGGCGTGCGCCCGCGCCGCGAGCCGGTGGTCGTCGATGCCCCAGAACTCCCGGGCCAGCCGGAAGTCCAGCGAGGGCACGAGCAGTTCCATCGCCGCCCGGCCGCGCAGCGGCGCCGGGTCGGCGAGCAGACGGCCCATGACCGTGAGCGCGGAGCCGCACAGGATCAGCCGTGTTCGCGAGCCGGTCCGTTCGGGACGGCGCGGGCCGAACGCCGCCTGGAGTACCGAGGGCAGCTGTGGCGCGGCCTTGACCAGATAGGGGAACTCGTCGATGACGACGGTGGCCGGAGCCTGCCGGCCCAGCCCCAGTATGGCGTCGACCGCCTCGGTCCAGGAGCCGAACGCCAGCGGAGCGGCGGCGCCGACGTGCTCGGCGAAGCGCGCGCCGAACAGCCGCAAGGAGTCCACGGCGGTCCCTTCGAGCGCCTGGTGGTAAAGGCCGCTGGTCTGCTCGCACGCGGCTTCGAGCAGGAACGACTTTCCCTGCCGCCGGCGGCCGGTGACCACGCCCAGCGTCGCGCCCGGCGCCTGGTCCTCACAGAAGCTCGCGAGCGCCGCCCACTCCTCCTCCCGGTCGAACATGTCCACCGGCCGCTCCATCCGCACCATCCATCCCGGCGTCCGAGGCGCCTCCAAGGTCTGTGTTCTAGTGTAACCACGCTTTTATGAAACGTACTTATACTAGAAAACCACAGGTGGAAGCCATGATTTTCGGCTGTGTACGACCGTCCCTGAGGGGATAGCGCGCTTTTCTAGATGCGCTTGACGGGCTGGCGGTGATATTCGGAGGGCGACGGTTCGGTGCAGCCCGCCGCCGTTGGTCGGTCGTCGCTGGCCGGGGCGTCGGGTTGCGGACTGCGGGCGTCGGGCGGGTATCGCCGGCGGGCGCGGATATCCTCGGTGATGTGACCTACCTCGACCATGCGGCGACCACGCCGATGCGTCCGGAGGCTGTGGCCGCCTACAACGCGGCGCTCGCGGACGGCGGGAACGCGTCGTCGCTGCACGCCAGCGGCCGTCGTGCACGTAGGGTGGTTGAAGAGTCGCGTGAGGCCCTGGCCGCCGCGCTGCGCGCCCGCCCGTCCGAGGTGGTCTTCACCGCCGGCGGCACCGAGAGCGACAACCTGGCCATCAAGGGGCTGTACTGGGCCCGCCGCGCCGCCGAGCCGCGCCGGCACCGGGTGCTCGTCAGCGCGGTCGAGCACCGGGCCATCCTCGACGCCGTGATCTGGCTCGCCGAGGCGCAGGACGCCCAGGTCGAACTGCTTCCGGTGGACGCCACCGGAATGGTGCGCCCCGACGTCCTCGCCGCGGCGATCGCGCGGGATCCCGACAGCGTCGCCCTGGTCAGCGTGATGTGGGCGAACAACGAGGTCGGGACGGTCTCGCCGATCGCGGAACTCGCCGCGGTCGCGCACCGGTACGGGATCGCGTTCCACACCGACGCCGTCCAGGCTGTCGGGTCGATCCCGGTGTCGTTCGAGGACAGCGGCGCGGACGCGCTGACGGTCAGCGCGCACAAGCTCGGCGGCCCGATCGGCATGGGCGCGCTGCTGGTACGCCGGGGGCTGACGCTGGCGCCGCTGACCCACGGCGGCGGGCAGGAGCGCGACGTCCGCTCGGGCACCCTGGACACCCCGGGGGTGGCCGCCTTCGCGGCGGCGGCGTCGGCGGCGGTCGCCGAGCAGCCGGCCGAGTCGGTGCGGCTGGCAGCCCTGCGCGACGACCTGGTTGCCCGGGTGCTCGCCTCGGTGCCGGACGCGGTGGCCAACGGAGCGCCCGCCGGCCCCGGCCGCCTGCCCGGCATCGCCCATCTGACCTTCCGGGGCTGCGAAGGCGACTCGCTGCTGCTGCTGCTCGACGCCCACGGGATCGAGTGCTCGACGGGGTCGGCCTGCTCCGCGGGAGTGGCCCAGCCGTCCCACGTGTTGCTGGCCATGGGCGTCGACGAGGCCCGTGCCCGCGGCTCGCTGCGCTTCTCGCTGGGGCGGACGTCCACCGCGGCGGACGTCGACGCCCTGGTCCGCGTGATCATGCCGGTGGTCGGCCGGGCGCGCCGGGCGGGGGCGCTCGCCGGGCTGTCCGGGGGGTGAGCGGGATGCGTGTGCTTGCGGCGATGTCCGGGGGCGTCGACTCGGCGGTGGCGGCGGCCCGCGCGGTGGACGCCGGCCACGACGTGACAGGCGTGCACCTGGCCCTGTCGAAGTCGCCCGATTCGCACCGCACCGGCGCCCGTGGCTGCTGCACCGTCGAGGACGCCCGGGATGCCCGCCGCGCCGCCGACGTCCTCGGAATCCCCTTCTACGTGTGGGATCTCGCCGACCGCTTCGAGCATGACGTCATCGACGAGTTCGTCGCCGCCTACGAGGCCGGCCGGACGCCCAACCCGTGCGTGCGCTGCAACGAGCGGATCAAGTTCGCGGCGGTGCTGGAGCGGGCGCTGGCCCTGGGTTTCGACGCGGTGGTCACCGGCCATCACGCGCAGCTTTCCGGGGCGGTGCTGCGCCGTTCGGTCGACCCTGGCAAGGACCAGTCCTACGTGCTGGGGACGCTGCGCCCCGACCAGCTCGCCCACGCGATCTTCCCACTGGGGGACACGACGAAGACCGAGGTCCGTGCCGAGGCCGCCCGCCGCGGCCTCGCGGTCGCGGACAAGCCCGACAGCCACGACATCTGCTTCATCGCAGACGGTGACACCGGCCGCTGGCTGCGGGACCGGCTCGGCACGCAGCCCGGGCCGGTGGTGGACGCGGCCACCGGCGAGACGCTGGCGGAGCACGACGGGGCCTTCGCGTTCACGATCGGCCAGCGCCGCGGCCTGCGCCTGGGCCGGCCCGCGCCCGACGGCAGGCCACGCTACGTCCTCGACATCTCCCCGGTGACCCGGACGGTGACGGTCGGCCCGGCCGAGGCACTCGACGTCTCCCACCTGGTGGCCGACCGGGCGGTCTGGCCGTACGAGGGGCCGGTGGTCTGCGCGGCGCAGGTCCGGGCGCACGGGCGGGCGGTGCCGGCCATCGCCGAGGGCGTCGGCGACGAACTGCGGGTGACCCTGGACGAGCCGCTGCGCGGCACCGCCCCCGGCCAGGCCGTCGTCCTCTACGACGGTGACCGCGTCCTCGGCGGCGGCCATGTCATCCGCCTCGGGCGCTGACCGGGGGCCGGGTACCGCGCGCCCGGGTGCCGCGGGGCCCAACCGGCCCTGGCGCGCTCCCTGGCATCCGCTTCGACACCTGCTTTCCCACGGACGGTGATTCCGAGATGTTGACGAGCCCGTGACAGCATTCACCACCATGCCTGACATCACACCCGCCGGCGGCCGGCCGTGGGAGCCGGGGACGGCGACCGGGGTCGGGTCGCTGCCGGGGATCGACCCCGTCGAGGCGTGCCGGCTGGTCTTCGACGAGCTGCCCGACCTGCCGCACCTGCCCGAGCTGCCGGCCCGCGGCGCCGGCGCCGACATGATCGGACGCTCCGCGGGCCTGCTCGCGGACACCCCGGTCGACCTGCAGCCGTCCGGGTGGCGGCTGGTGCCGCGTCCCGGGGTCGACCTGCGCCGCACCCGGGACCTGCTCGCCCGCGACCTCGACGCGCTCAGCGAGGTTGCCGCCGGCTACACCGGGCCGCTGAAGGTCGCCGTCGCCGGCCCGTGGACGCTCGCCGCCACCGTCGAACTGCCCCGCGGGCACAAGGCCCTCCGGGACGCCGGCGCCAGCCGCGACATCGCCGAGGCCCTGGTCGAGGGGCTTGCCGGCCACCTCGCCGACATCGCCCTGGCCGTACCCGGCGCCCGCCTGATCGTGCAGGTCGACGAGCCCTCCCTGCCGGCGGTGCTCGCAGGCGAGGTCCGCACGCCCAGCGGCTTCGGGGTGCTCCCGGCGGTGGAGGAGGGCGTCGTCGTCGACCGGCTGCGGACGCTGCTGGCCGCCACCGGGGTGCCCACCGGGGTGCACTGCTGCGCGTCCAAGCCGCCGGTGGGGCTGCTGCGGCAGGCGGGAGCCGCCTTCGTCGGGCTGGACGCGACCTTGCTGACCCCCGCCGACGACGACGCCATCGGCGAGGCCGTCGAGGCCGGGGTCACGCTGATGGCCGGGGTGGTGCCGGCGCGGGACGTGGAACTGTCAGAGCTGTCGGACGTCTGTCGTACCGTCGAGCCCGTCCGGTCGATGTGGCGGCGGCTGGGGTTCGCCCCGGAGCAGCTTCGGGAGGTGGTCGTGGTGACTCCCACCTGTGGTCTCGCGGGTGCGACGCCCGGCTATGCGAGGGTGGCGCTGCGACGCTGCCGCGAGGCGGGCCGGGCCCTGGCGGACGGGTCGGTATGAGCCCGCTCGACACCTCCAGCCCGGACGCCCCCGCGGACGCGGCCGACGCGTCGGCGGTCGACGAGATCCCGGCACAGGCGCGGGCGCGGGCGGCGGAGCTGGCCCGGGAGCTGGGCGAACACGCCTTCCGCTACTACGTCCTGGATTCCCCGACCGTCTCCGACGCCGAGTACGACCAGCTCATGGCCGAGCTGACGCAGCTCGAGACCCGCTATCCGGGTCTGCGCACGCCGGACTCGCCGACCCAGAAGGTCGCCGGCACCATCTCGACGCTGTTCACCCCGGTGGAGCACCTGGAGCGGCTGCTCTCGCTGGACAACGTCTTCACGGAGGTGGAGTTCGAGGCGTGGGCCGCCCGCGTCACCCGGGAGGCCGAGGTGGACGCCTGGCTGTGCGAGCTGAAGATCGATGGTCTCGCGGTCGACCTGGTCTACGAGGACGGCTACCTGGCGCGCGCGGCCACCCGCGGCGACGGGCGGACGGGAGAGGACGTCACCCCGAACATCCGGACCCTCGCGGCGGTGCCGGGCCGGCTGCGCGGTGGGAGCGTGCCCGAGCTGCTGGAGGTCCGCGGCGAGGTCTTCTTCCCGACGGCGGCCTTCACCGAACTCAACGCCACGCTGGTCGCCGCTGGCGACAAACCGTTCGCCAACCCGCGCAACGCCGCCGCCGGCTCCCTGCGGCAGAAGGACCCGCGGGTCACCGCCGGCCGCCCACTGTCCATGATCATGCATGGACTCGGTGCCCACCGCGGCTTCGACGTCACCTCCCAGTCCGATGCGTACCAGCGGATGGCCGAGCTCGGCCTGCCGGTCTCCCGGCACCACGAGGTGCTGGCGAGCGTCGCCGAGGTCGAGGCATTCGTCCGCCGGTGGGGGGAGCACCGCCACGACGTCGAGCACGAGATCGACGGTGTGGTGGTGAAGGTCGACGCCTTCGGCCTGCAACGCCGCCTCGGCGCCACGTCGAAGTCCCCGCGCTGGGCGGTGGCCTACAAGTACCCGCCCGAGGAGGTCACCACCAGGCTGCTGGGCATCGAGGTCAACGTGGGCCGCACGGGGCGGGTCACCCCGTTCGGCCGCCTGGAGCCGGTCAGGGTCGCCGGCTCCACCGTCGCCCTGGCCACCCTGCACAACGCCGACCAGGTCGAACGCAAGGGCGTGCTGATCGGCGACACCGTCGTCCTGCGCAAGGCCGGGGACGTGATCCCGGAGATCGTCGGCCCGGTCGTGGACCTGCGGGACGGTTCCGAACGCGCCTTCGTGATGCCCACCCACTGCCCGGAGTGCGGCACCGAGCTGGTGCGTCCCGAGGGCGAGGTCGACGTCCGCTGCCCGAACACCGTCTCGTGCCCGGCGCAACTGCGCGAGTCGCTGTTCCACTTCGCCTCTCGCGGCGCCCTGGACATCGACGGCTTCGGCTACGAGACGGCGACCGCCCTGCTGGAGGCCGGCCGGGTACGCGACGTCGGCGACGTCTTCCACCTCACCGCCGAGTCGTTCGCCGAGTTGCGCGGCTTCGCCAAGAAGAAGATCGACCAGATTCTGCGCGGGGTGGAAGCGGCCCGGCAGCAGCCGCTGTGGCGGCTGCTGGTCGGGCTGTCCATCCGGCACGTGGGCCCGAGCGCGGCCCGAGCACTGGCCCGCGAGATGCGCTCGGTGGACGCCATCGCCGCCGCGTCCACCGAGACGCTGGCCGCCGTCGACGGCGTGGGTCCGACCATCGCCGCCTCCGTGGTGGACTGGTTCGCCGACCCGCGCCACCAGGACATCCTGGAACGGATCCGTTCCGGTGGGGCGCGGTTCGCCGACGCCGGCGCGGACGACGGGCCCGGCCCGCTCACCGGCGTCACCGTCGTGATCACCGGGACGCTGGCGGGCTGGAGCCGGGACTCCGCCACCGAGGCCGTCCAGGCCCGCGGCGGCAAGGTCACCGCCTCGGTGAGCAAGAAGACGGCCTTCGTGGTGGTCGGCGCCGACCCGGGGGCGAGCAAGTACGACAAGGCCCGCGCCTGGAAGCTGTCGATCCTCGACGAGGCCGGCTTCGCCGTCCTGCTGGAGCAGGGGCCGCAGGCCGCAACCCCGCTCGCGCTCCCGCCGGAACCGGACGACGGCCCACCGCAACCAGCCGACGGGTAGCCCGAGCCACGCCCCGCCGGTGGCCGGGGCGGAATGGTTGTTCGGGTGTCAGGTGGGGGCTGGCGAGGCGTGGCGGTTGCGCACGATCGTGGCGGCTATGCCGGCGAGATGGGCCAGGCGCTGGACCTCGGAGGCGCGGAAGCGCGGGCCACCGGGCCGTCCGACGAGCACCGCCAGCTCGGAGCTGCCCCCCGGGGGAGTACCCACCGGCGCTACCGCGAGCTCCATGCCGAGCGCGCTCCAGCGCGGCGGGAACCAACCGCTGTCCGCGCCGAGGCCGCGTGCCCGGTCCAGAGGCAGCGACAGCAGTTCGGTGCGCACCTTCTTCGGGCTGGTCAGCTCGTCACCGCCGAGGTCGGGGGCGCCGACGGAGGATTCGACGATCCGGATGTCGCCGGGCGCGACCCGTTCGAGCAGCACCGCCCAGTCGGCGTGGAACACCGCGCCGACGAACCCGGTGAGGACGGCGAGCGCGTCGTCGGGCCGGGCGGTCAGCGCTTCGACGAGGTCCAGGTCGTCTCTGATCCCGACCCCGCCGGCCGGGTACGGGCGCAGGGACTCCACGCTCACCCCGGGCACGGAGCAGGCCGCGGTCAGCACGGTGTCGGCCAGCCCGTTCGGGGGCAGTTCGACGACGAGATCGTCCACGGCGCCGCGTGCGCCGCGCTCGACCACGCTCAGGCTGACGATGTCGATGCCGGCCTGGCCGAGGGCGGTCGCGACGGCGCCCAGGGCGCCGGGACGGTCCGGCAGGACGAGGCGTAGCAGGTACGACATGTGGTCAAGGATGCATTCTGTGCATGCCAGCTTGGTGGCAACAACGTCACGTGCAGGTATCAGTGCTGGTCATCTAGTGTATCCGGGTCGCTGTGGCCGGCAGTGAGTCACGCAGATGTTCACGTTGCGTCACCTTGGAGTGGGAAGAACGGGAGCCGTGCCCCGTACCGGACGCCTGGCTCCGATCAGGTGAGCCGGGCCAGGGCCGCGCGCAGGCGGGCGAGCGTCCGCTGGGGGCCGAGGGCCGCGAGCGTCTCGAACAGCGGCAGCCCCACCGAGCGGCCGGTCACCGCCACCCGCACCGGCGCCTGCGCCTTGCCCAGCTTCAGCCCGTGGGCGAGACCGACCTCCTCCAGCCGCGCCTTGAGGGCCGCCGCGTCCCACCCCTGGCCGCCGTGCTCACCCTGGCCGCCCGCCCCGTCCGTCCCGTCGTCGCCGCCCTCGGCGGCCAGCCGGGTGTAGGCGTCGACGGTGGCCGTGAGCAGGGCGGCCGCGGTGTCCCGGTCCTTCGTGGCCTTCGCCCACGCCGCCTCGTCGATGTCCGGGGTGTCGAGGAAGAGGAGGTCCACCAGCGGCACGATCTCGGACAGCAGCACCAGCCGGGTCTGCGCGAGCGGCGCGACCGCCGCGAACACCTCCGGGTCGTAGGCGTCGGCGTCCCACGGGGCGGACGGCCCGGTCAGCCACGGCTGGCAGGCGGCGACGAACTCCTCGACGGTCAGCGCCCGGATGTACTCGCCGTTGAACGCGCGCAGCTTCGTCACGTCGAAGAACGCCGGGGCGGAGTTGACCTCCTCCAGCCGGAACTCGTTCTCGATGACCTCCCAGGGGACGATCTCCCGGTCGCCCGAGGGCGCCCAGCCGAGCAGCATCAGGTAGTTGCGCATGGCCGCGGCCAGGTAGCCCTCGGCGCGGAAGTCCTCCAGCGCCACCCTGTCCCGCCGCTTGGACAGCTTCTGCCGCTTGGCGTTGACCAGGATCGGCGTGTGCGCCCACACCGGCGGCGGGGTGCCCAGGGCCTCCCACAGCAGTTGCTGTTTGGGCGCGTTGGACAGGTGCTCCTCGGCCCGGATGACGTGGGTGATGCCCATGGTCACGTCGTCGACGACGTTGGCCAGCAGGAAGGTCGCCGAACCGTCCCCGCGGGCGATGACGAAGTCCTCCAGCAGGGCGTTGTCGAACGCGGGCTTGCCGCGCACCAGGTCGTCGACGATCGTCGCGCCCTCGTCCGGCGTCCGGAAGCGCACGGCGCGGCCCTCGGCGGCGGCGAGCCCCCGGTCGCGGCAGAAGCTGTCGTAGCCGCGGTGGCTGTCCCCGGTCCGGGCGAGGAGGTCCTCGCGCGAGCAGTCGCAGTAGTAGGCGCGCCCGGCGGCGAGCAGCCGGTCGATCGCCTCCCGGTGCGCGGTGGCGTTCGCCGACTGGAAGTAGGGACCTTCGTACTCGCCCGGCCCGACGCCGAGCCAGGCCATCGCGTCGATGATCCCCTGCGTCCACTCGGGGCGGCTGCGGGCGGCGTCGGTGTCCTCGATCCGCAGCACGAGCGAACCGCCGGACTGGCGGGCGACCACCCAGTTCAGCAGCAGGGACCGGGCGTTGCCGACATGGAACATGCCGGTCGGGGACGGCGCGAAACGCAGCCGGGGAACGACGCTGACCACCCTCGCACCGTATCGCCCGAGCACACGAAGTCGTCGCTGGCCGGCACGCCACAGGCCGATCGGACGGGTCGGACCGTACGATGACCACAGCGTCGTACGCGGGCCAGGTCGTACGCGGGCCGGCCTGGGGTCGGCTCCCGTCCGTCGCCGTCCGCCGTCGGCGCGTACGCGGGTCAGCAGGCCACCGCGGGTCAGCAAGCCATGAGGTGATCGGAAGGTCATCGGGAAGTCAGAGGGTCGTAACCGGTATGGCGATTACCAGGGACGAGGTCGCGCACCTCGCCCGCCTGTCGCGGCTGGCGCTGTCTGAGGAGGAACTCGACACGCTCGCCCCCCAGCTCGATGTGATCATCGGCGCGGTCGCCCGGGTCGCGGAGGTGGCCGCCGGCGACATCCCGCCGACGACGCACGCCGTCCCGCTGACGAACGTGTTCCGGGCCGACATCACCGGTCCGTCCCTGCCGCGCACCGACGCTCTCGCCGGCGCGCCCGCCACGCAGGACGGCCGCTTCCGGGTGCCGCGCATCCTCGATATGGACGAGTGAGGGTTCCTGTCCGTGACCGACGTCATCCACTTCTCCGCCGCCCGAACCGCCGCCGCGATCGCCGCTGGTGAGCTCAGCGCGCTGGAGGTGACCCAGGCCGCGCTCGACCGGATCGCGAAGGTCGACGACCGGATCAACGCGTTCCTGCACGTCGACGCCGACGGCGCCCTCGCCGCGGCCCGGGACGTCGACCAGCGCCGGGCGCTGGGGGAGACGCTCGGGCCGCTCGCGGGCGTCCCGCTCGCGCTCAAGGACGTCTTCACCGCCCGCGGGATGCCCACGACCTGCGGCAGCCGCATCCTGGAGGGCTGGTACCCACCGTACGACGCGACCGTCGTGGCGAAGCTGCGCGCGGCCGGCGTGATCATCATTGGCAAGGCCAACATGGACGAGTTCGCGATGGGGTCGTCCACGGAGAACTCCGCTTACGGCCCGACCCGCAACCCGTGGGACACCGACCGCATCCCCGGCGGCAGCAGCGGGGGCAGCGCGGCGGCGGTGGCCGCGTTCGAGACGCCGATCGCGCTCGGTACCGACACCGGCGGCTCGATCCGCCAGCCGGCGGCGGTGTGCGGGCTGGTCGGGGTCAAGCCGACCTACGGGGGGGTGAGCCGCTACGGCCTGGTCGCCTTCTCCAGCTCCCTGGACCAGGCCGGCCCGCTGGCCCGCACCGTGACCGACGCCGCCCTGCTGCACGCCGCCATCGCCGGCCACGACCCACTGGACACCACCAGCGTGGAGCTCGCGCCGCCGCCCGTGGTGGCCGCCGCCGCCAGCCGTGACCTGCGCGGGGTGCGCATCGGGGTGGTCCGCGAGCTGTCCGGGGACGGCTACGACATCGGGGTGCGCGCGCGTTTCTCCGACACCCTCGAGGTGCTCGTCGGTCTTGGCGCCGAGGTCGTCGAGGTCAGCTGCCCGCACTTCACCTACGCGCTGCCCGCCTACTACCTGATCGCGCCGAGCGAGTGCTCGTCCAACCTGGCCCGTTTCGACGCGATGCGGTTCGGCCTGCGGGTCGGCGACGACGGCGAGGCGAGCGCCGAGGAGGTCATGAGCCGCACCCGCGGCATCGGCTTCGGTCCCGAGGTCAAGCGGCGGATCATCCTGGGGACGTACGCGCTGTCGTCGGGCTACTACGACGCCTACTACGGCCAGGCCCAGAAGGTCCGGACGCTGATCAGCCAGGACTTCGCCGCCGCCTACGAGCGGGTCGACGTGCTGGTTTCGCCCACCACGCCCACCGTCGCGTTCCGGCTGGGGGAGAAGGTCGACGACCCGGTGTCGATGTACCTGTCCGACCTGTGCACGATCCCGTCGAACCTGGCCGGCGGGCCGGCGATGAGCCTGCCGGTCGGTCTCGCCGACGGGCTCCCCGTCGGATTCCAGATCATGGCGCCGGCGTTCGCCGACGACCGGCTGTACCGGGTCGGCGGCGCGCTGGAGGCGGCGCTGGAGGCCAGGCGTGGCCGCCCCTTTCTCGATGACGCCCCACCCCTGTGATCGACGCGCCGGAACGGATGTCCTGTGACGGACGCGCCAGGGCGGGCATACCAGGGTCAGCCGCGTCGTGACGGACGGGCTCGCGTCGGCTGTGCCCGCGCCAGGCGTGTCGTGACAGAATCCCGGGCTCGCCCGGGGAGGATCATGATCGCGTGTGTGTCGGCCGGCTACGATGGCGAGAAGGAGGCTCAAGATGGTTGCGCTACGTAGCAGACGTGAGGACCGGGTGCTGCTGGTCGCAGCCTGGGTGCTGACCGTCATCGCACTTGTACTCGGTGTCGTCGCGTCGGCGCCCATCCTGATCCTCTGGGGCGTCCTCGGCGTCGGCGCGGCCGTGTTCGCCACCCGGATCCACCTGCGTGACACCCGGGTCCACCAGCCACGCCCCGGCACCGAGACGCAGCTCGCCGGCGACACGCGGCCCACCGGCCAGGCACGGCCCGCCGGTCAGGAGCAGCCTGCCGGCCAGCCACGGCCCGCCGCCGGTCAGGCACCGGCCGCGGGGGCGGCGCGGCGGCCGGCCGGCGCGGATCACGGCCCCACTTCGGTACAGACGGACGCGGTTGAACAGGAGCACGTGCGTTGACACCCACGGCCACCACGACGGCCACCATCCCCACCTTCGACGACGCCGTCGCCCGCTACGAACCGGTGATCGGGCTGGAGACGCACGTCGAGCTCGGCACCGCCTCGAAGATGTTCTGCGGCTGTTCCACCGCGTTCGGAGCGGAGCCCAACACCCAGGTGTGCCCGACCTGCCTGGGCCTGCCGGGCTCGCTGCCGGTGGTCAACGAGGCCGCGGTCCGGTTCGCCGTGATGATCGGTCTGGCGCTCAACTGCTCGATCTCACCGTGGTGCCGTTTCGCGCGCAAGAACTACTTCTACCCGGACATGCCGAAGAACTTCCAGATCAGCCAGTACGACGAGCCGCTGTGCGAGAATGGCTGGCTCGACGTGGAGGCCGACGGGAAGATCCACCGGGTCGGCATCACCCGCGTCCACATGGAGGAGGACACCGGCAAGTCCCTGCATGTCGGCGGGGCCACCGGGCGCATCCACGGGGCCACCCACTCGCTGGTCGACTACAACCGGGCCGGCATACCGCTGGTCGAGATCGTCACCGAGCCGGACATCCGCTCGCCCGAGGTCGCCCGCGCCTACGTCGACGAGCTGCGTGAGCTCTGCCGGGCGCTGACCGTCTCCGACGTCCGGATGGAGCAGGGCTCGCTGCGCTGCGACGCCAACGTGTCGCTGCGTCCACGCACCGCCCCGGGGGAACCCGCCGCACTCTACGGCACCCGGTCGGAGACCAAGAACCTCAACTCGCTGCGCTCGGTGGAGCGGGCGATCCGGCACGAGATCGTCCGGCAGGCCACCCGGCTGGACGCGGGCCTGAAGGTCGTCCAGGAGACCCGGCACTTCGACGAGGCCTCCGGGACGACGTCGGCCGGCCGCTCCAAGGAGGAGGCGACCGACTACCGGTACTTCCCCGAACCGGACCTCACCCCGCTGGCGCTGACCCACGAGTACGTCGACGCCGTCCGGGCGACCATCCCGGAGCTGCCGGCGCAGCGCCGGGCGCGCCTCGCCGCCGACCACGGCTTCACACCCGCCGACATCGTGAACATGCGCAACGCCGGCGTCCTCGACCTGGTCGAGGAGACCGTCGCGGCGGGAGCGACGGCCGAGGCGGCCCGCAAGTGGTGGCTGAACGAGCTCGCGCGCCGGGCCGCCGACGCCGGTGTGCCTCCGATCGGCCTCACGATCGGGCCGTTCGACGTCGCCCGCATCACGGAGATGATCGCTGACGGCGAGCTGACCGACGCCCTCGCCCGCACGGTCATCACCGGCGTCCTCGCCGGTGAGGGGACGCCGGACGAGGTGGTGGCCGGTCGCGGCCTCAAGATCGTATCGGACGACGGCGCGCTCGCCGAGGCGATCGACAAGGTCATCGCTGCCCAGCCGGCCATCGCCGACAAGGTGCGCGGCGGCAAGCTGAACGCGGTCGGCCCGCTGGTCGGCGCGGTCATGAAGGCCATGAAGGGTCAGGCGGACCCGGGCACGGTACGCAAACTCCTCCTGGAACGCCTCGGCCAGTAACCGCCGCCCTTTCTCCGCCTGCTCGTCACCCGCAAGCCGTAGGTGGAAAACGTCACTATCACGCCGGTTTTCACCTACAGCTTGCGCGTCCGTAGGTGAAAACCGCTGTGATAGCAACGGTTCTTACCTACGGTCCGCGTTGTGTTCACGGCGCGTCGACAGGCGGGCCCCCGTCGGGCCTCCGTAAGCTGGTGCCACGCCCGGAGCCCGGCCGTCGACGGCGGCCGGGCCCGGTCTGTCGTCAGCGGGGCCGCCGCTGGGGGATCGTCAATGGGGGAGGAGCACACCAAGGTGCCTCTGACTCCCAGCGGGTTCACCGCCTCGACGTCACGGCGGGGCCGTGGCCGCACCCGTCTGCTCATCGCCCTCGCCGTCGTCATCGTGCTGCTCGCCGCATCCGGCGCCGGATACCTGTGGAAGGTCCGCAGCGACAACCGCGCCCAGGACAGGGCTGCGACGGCCGCGGCGGAGGCGTACCTGTCCAGCTGGCAGAGCCTCGCCTCGTCCGGTGACACGGCCACCTCCGCCACGGACCGCGCCGCGGGTACGGGCACGGCCGCGCCCAGCGCCGCGCCCGCCAGCGCCGGACCCAGCGCCGCGCCCACGGCCGCGCAGGAGCAGGGCAGGGCCGGCGTGACCGCGGTGACCGCGCCGGGGAGCATCGGTGTCGACCAGCTCGTCGCGTCCATGGTCGACGCCCGTACCAGGCTGAACGTGACCGGGGCCCGCGTCGTCCCGGGCGCGCTGGAGCGGACGGGTTCGACCGCCACGGTCGGCTACTCGGCGTCGCTCACCCTGGCCGGCTTCCCCGAGCCGTACAGCTATGACGGTGTGCTGCACCTCGCGCGGCAGGGGAAGGACTGGAAGGTCCAGGCCCGGCCGGACGCGATCCACCCCGCGCTGACGGCACCCGGCCTGCGGCTGGACCGCACGACGTCCACGGGCAAACGCGGCCAGCTGGTCGATGTCAACGGCCAGCCGCTGAGCGGCGACGCGGAGCTCGCCGGCAACCTGGTCGGCCAGGTGGCTCCGCTGTCGGGGCTGCAGCGCGTCCACGACGCGGTCCTTGCCCCGCAGGGCGGCACGGTGGCCGTCCGCAACGAGCGGAACGAGACTGTCAACACGCTGCGGTCGTATCCGATGACCGACGGCAAGGACGTGGAGACCACGCTGGATCTGAAGGTGCAGCGTGCCGGCGAGGCCGCGATGGCGACCGCGTCCAAACCCGCCGGCGCGCTGGTGGCCGTCGACGTGCGCACCGGCGGTGTTCTCGCTCTGGTGAACCACCCGCTCAACGGGTACGGCCGGGCAATCAACGGCCGTTATCCGCCGGGATCCACCTTCAAGATTGTCACGGCGACCGCCGCCCTGCTCGCGGGGAAGGACGCGAACACCCCGCTGGACTGCACCCAGACGGTGGCGGTCGGCGGGCGTACCTTCGCCAACGCCGAGAACGAGGAGTTCGGCGTGATCCCGTTGCGGGAGGCGTTCGCCCACAGCTGCAACACCGCGTTCATCCGGCTGGAGGGCTCGCTGCCCGACTCGGCGCTGGAGCAGGCCGCGAAGCTCTACGGTTTCGACGGCAGCCGGCCGCTGCCGATAGCCAGCGTCGGCGGTTCCTTCCCGACGCCGAAGGACGCGGTGGAATCGGCCTCGGACGCCCTCGGCCAGGGCAAGGTGAACGCGAGCCCGCTGCAGATGGCCAGCGTGGCCGCGGCGGTCGCCAGCGGCACCTGGCACCAGCCGTTCGTGAGCGGCTCGGCGCCGCGGAGCAACCCGCTGCCGGCGGCGGTGGTTCCGACGCTGCGGGACTTCATGCGACTGGTGGTCACCGAGGGGACGGCGGCCAGCGTCGCCTTCCCCGGTGAGGTGCACGGCAAGACCGGCACCGCCGAGTACAAGGACGGCAACCCGCCGCCGACCCACGGCTGGTTCGTCGGCTACCGCGGCGACGTCGCCTTCGCGGTCATCGTCGAGGACGGCGGCTTCGGCGCCCAGTCCGCCGCCCCCATAGCCGCCCACTTCCTTCAGAACCTCGACACCACACCCTGACTGCCTCTGCCTTGCCGGGGCAGTGTCGTCGGAGTTCCGCGTCCGCCCGAGGCGGCGTTGCCGTTGTCCAGCGCGGGGCGGGGGATCGTAGCGGCGACCGTGGTCGGCCTGCTGACGGGCGCCGTGCTGGCGGCCTGCGCCGTCCGCCTCCCAGTGATCGCCGCAGTCCGCGGCTGACCGTACTGCTGCCTCAGGCACCCTAGGGATACTCGGGACGTCGGAGGCTGACAGGCTGATCTCGGACGAGGCCCACTTCCTCGGCATGACGAAGAAGGATCTTGTGGCCGAGGCGGTCAGGGTGTATCTGGAGATCCGACGTGAGGAGATCCGGGCCCGGATGCGGGAGGTGATGGCACTGCTGGACGGCACCAATCGATCTCGGCTGGCGTTGCTCACGGGGCTGACACCCGAACAGATCGACGCGGTCGGCGGAATCGGCGAGAACCTGTGAACGGCTGATGGAGCGGGCTCGTCCGACTTTGCGCTGCCTCTGCGAGGATGGTGATCTCTATGTGTTCCGGAGAAGCTGGAGGCCGTCATATTCGGCGAAGTCGATAAAGTCTTTGATATTGAGGGAGGCCAGTGGCAGTCCGCTTGTAATACAGCAGGCAGCGATCCATGTGTCGTTTGTCGGCCGTGGCCGACCGCGGATCTGCCCCCGAGCCTGGAGTTCGCCCCACGCTCTGGCTACGGGTGCGTTGTAGGGCAGTACCCCTACCCGGGCGGTAAGAAAATGGTTGAGAACAGCGAGTCTGTGAGATCCCCAGCTCCGGACCAGCGTCCATTTGGTCAACTCGCCGACGGTGACAAATGTGACTGCCAGTGTCTGTCCGGCAAGCCGTGCCTCGAGCGGTCCCGGTACTCGGCCTCGTAAGATCGCCGACGCGACGTCGGTGTCTATGACGAGGACGCTCACCCGATGTCCGAGTGTCGAGAAGCGTACAGGTCGGCGAGGAAGTTCTCGTAGTCCTCATCGGAGTCCCACAGCTCGGGGTGGGCGAGCTCCCTGAGTGAACCGACCGGCCGCACACCCTGACTACGGAACACCTCTTCGATGGGGATGCCGTCGATCGGCCAGCGCGAAGCCGGCTGTGCGCCTGGCGTCACTTCGACCGGG
>NZ_CAAAFS010000310.1:0-31030 GCF_900634755.1 Protofrankia symbiont of Coriaria myrtifolia | reverse complement strand
CCACCCACCCGTCACCACCGTGGAACGTCAAGGAAGACGATCAGATGAGCAGTCAGATCACCGGAGCGCAGTCGCTGGTCCGTTCGCTGGAGGCCGCCGGGGCCGACGTGGTCTTCGGCATCCCCGGTGGCGCGATCCTCCCGGCGTACGACCCGTTGTACGACGCCGAGCACCTCCGGCACATCCTGGTCCGTCACGAGCAGGGCGCCGGGCACGCCGCCGAGGGCTACGCGCAGGCCACCGGACGGGTGGGCGTGTGCATCGCGACGTCCGGGCCGGGCGCGACGAACCTGGTCACGCCGATCGCGGACGCCTACATGGACTCGGTGCCCCTGGTGGCGATCACCGGCCAGGTGCCCAGCGGCGCGATCGGGACGGACGCGTTCCAGGAGGCCGACATCTGCGGCATCACCCTGCCGATCACCAAGCACAACTTCCTGGTGGCCTCCGCGGACGACATCCCGCGCACGATCGCCGAGGCGTTCCACCTCGCCTCGACCGGACGCCCCGGGCCGGTGCTCGTCGACCTGCCCAAGGACATCCTGCAGGCGACCACGTCGGTGCTG
Organism: Protofrankia symbiont of Coriaria myrtifolia; assembly: GCF_900634755.1. Lineage (NCBI taxonomy): Bacteria > Bacillati > Actinomycetota > Actinomycetes > Frankiales > Frankiaceae > Protofrankia > Protofrankia symbiont of Coriaria myrtifolia. The sequence continues at coordinate 30,464 of NZ_CAAAFS010000310.1, read as the reverse complement.
CCCGCCGACGTCTGGCCGCCCACGCTGTGCCTGCCCGGCTACCGGCCGGTGACCCGCCCGCACGGCAAGCAGATCCGCGAAGCGGCCCGGATGATCAGCGCGGCCCGTCGGCCGGTCCTCTACGTCGGCGGCGGGGTGCTCAAGGCGCGGGCCGCCGCCGAGCTGCGCACGCTCGCCGAGCTCACCGGCATCCCGGTGGTGACGACGCTGATGGCCCGCGGCGCGTTCCCCGACTCGCATCCGCAGCACCTGGGCATGCCGGGGATGCACGGGTCGGTCGCCGCGGTGACCGCCCTGCAGAAGTCCGACCTGCTGATCGCTCTCGGTGCCCGTTTCGACGACCGGGTGACGGGCAGGCTGTCCTCGTTCGCGCCGAAGGCCGCGGTCATCCACGCCGACATCGACCCGGCCGAGATCGGTAAGAACCGGGTGGCGGACGTGCCCATCGTGGGGGACTGCCGCGAGGTGATCGGCGATCTCGTCGCCGCGCTGCAGGGCGAGCCGCGGGCGGATCTCGCCGGCTGGTGGCGGCAGGTCGACGGCTGGCGCCGGACGTACCCGCTGGGCTACGACCGGCCGACGGACGGCTCGGTCGCTCCGCAGTACGTCATCGAGCGGCTTGGCAGGATCGCCGGCCCGGAGGCGCTGTACGTCGCCGGGGTCGGCCAGCACCAGATGTGGGCCGCGCAGTTCATCTCCTACGAGCACCCCTACACCTGGCTGAACTCGGGCGGGCTGGGCACGATGGGCTACGCGGTGCCGGCGGCGATGGGCGCCAAGGTCGGCCGGCCGGAGGCGACGGTGTGGGCGATCGACGGTGACGGCTGCTTCCAGATGACCAACCAGGAGCTGGCCACCTGCGCGCTGGAAGGCATCCCGATCAAGGTTGCGATCATCAACAACGGGTCGCTCGGCATGGTCCGGCAGTGGCAGACCCTGTTCTACGACCAGCGGTACTCCAACACCGACCTGGGCACCCGGCCGGACGGCGCCGGCACCAGCGCCGGCACCAGCGGCGGCCCCGGTGCCGGTGCCGCGTCCAGTGCCCCGCGGGGCGCGCGCCGGGTGCCGGACTTCGTGCGCCTCGCCGAGGCGCTCGGCTGCGTCGGTATGCGCTGCGAGTCGCCGGACGAGGTCGACGCCACGATCGACAAGGCCATGGCCATCGACGACGCGCCGGTCGTGGTGGACTTCGTCGTCCACCGGGATGCGATGGTGTGGCCGATGGTCGCCGCCGGCGCGAGCAACGACGAGATCAGGATCGCCCGGGACATCGCTCCCGATTTCGACTATGAAGAGGCTTAGGAAGAGGTTCAGGCCGTGAGCACGCACACCCTGTCGGTGCTGGTGGAGAACAAGCCCGGAGTGCTCGCCCGGGTCGCGGGGCTGTTCTCCCGGCGCGGCTTCAACATCGAGTCGCTCGCGGTCGGGCCGACCGAGCACGACGACATCTCCCGCATGACGATCGTCGTGTCCGTCGACGAGCTACCGCTCGAGCAGGTCACGAAGCAGCTCAACAAGCTGGTCAACGTCATCAAGATCGTCGAAATGGAGCCGTCGGCCGCGGTGCGACGGGAGCTGATCCTGATCAAGGTGCGGGCGGACCTGTCGGTCCGTTCGCAGGTGCTCGAAACCGTCCAGCTCTTCCGCGCGAAGGTGGTCGACGTCGCCCCGGAGGCGGTCACCGTGGAGGCCACCGGCACCCGCGACAAGCTCGACGCCCTCATCCGGATGCTCGAACCGTTCGGCATCAGGGAACTGGTCCAGTCCGGCATGGTCGCCCTCGGCCGAGGCCCGCGATCGATTACCGACCGTAGTCTGCGTGCTCTCGACCGGACGGCCTGAGGGTCATGAAGATCCCGTGGGCCCGGTTGCGCCGGGCCCACTGACGAAGAATCGAGGAGATTCGCCCACGATGGCCGAGATCTACTACGACGCGGACGCGTCGCTCGACAACATCACCAACCGTAAGGTCGCCGTTATCGGGTACGGCAGCCAGGGCCACGCCCACGCCCTCAACCTGCGCGACAGCGGCGTGGACGTCCGGGTCGGCCTGCCCGAGGGCAGCCGCAGCCGGGCGCGGGCCGCCGAGCAGGGCCTGCGGGTGCTCACCCCGGCCGAGGCGTCGGCCGAGGCAGATGTGATCATCCTGCTTGCGCCGGACACCACCCACCGTAAGATCTACGCGGAGTCCATCGCCCCCAACCTGTCGCCGGGCAAGGCGCTCGCGTTCGGCCACGGTTTCAACATCCGCTACGGGCTGATCGAGCCGCCGGCCGGGGTGGACGTGTTCATGGTCGCGCCGAAGGGCCCGGGGCACCTGGTTCGGCGGACCTTCACCGAGGGCAAGGGTGTTCCCGTGCTGGTCGCGGTCGAGGCGGACGCGTCGGGCGGCGCTCTCGCGCTCGCGCTCGCCTACGCCAAGGCGATCGGCGGCACCCGGGCCGGGGCGCTGCGCACGACCTTCACCGAGGAGACCGAGACCGACCTCTTCGGCGAGCAGGCTGTGCTCTGCGGCGGCGCGAGCGCCCTGGTACAGGCCGGTTTCGAAACGCTGGTCGAGGCCGGCTACCAGCCGGAGGTCGCCTACTTCGAGTGCCTGCACGAGCTCAAGCTGATCGTCGACCTGATGTACGAGGGCGGTATCAGCCGGATGCGGTACTCGATCTCGGACACGGCCGAGTACGGCGATGTCACACGCGGTCCGCGGATGATAACGCAGGCGGTGAAGGACGAGCTGCGCCGCATCCTCGGCGAGATCCGGGACGGCTCGTTCGCCCGGGAGTGGGTGGCCGAGGACGACGCGGGCCGCCCGCAGTTCACCAAGCTCGTCGAGGAGGGCAAGAAGCATCCGATCGAGCAGGTCGGCGCCCAGCTGCGGCCGCTGATGTCCTGGATCGCCGAGCCCGTCGACTGACACTCGCCGGGCGGCCTGGCCCGGTGGATCCGCGGCTGTCGTCGACCGCCGCGTCCGCCTGGCCAGGCCGTGGACACCAGGGATTTCCGGGCTGGACAGCCCCGGTACATCACCGACAGCGGCCCACAGTGGGTACGCTGGGCGGCGCTCACAACCTCCTGGCCCTGTACCTCGGGTGTCCTCGTCGTCGCCCGTCGTCGCGTCCGCTGTCCTTCTGACCCGCCGTCCCGCCGGCCGTCTTCCCAAGGAGCCTCACCGTGCCCGTCGTCCTGGTTGCCGAGGAGCTGTCGCCGGCCGGGCTGGAACTGCTGTCCGGCGAGTTCGAGGTCCGCCATCTCGACGGAACCGACCGGGCCGCCCTGCTGGGCGCGATCCCCGAGGCCGACGCCCTGATCGTGCGCAGCGCGACCAGGGTGGACGCGGAGGTGCTCGCCGCCGCCCGTTCGCTGAAGGTCGTCGCCCGGGCGGGGATCGGGCTGGACAACGTCGACGTCGTCACCGCCACCACCCGCGGTGTGATGGTCGTCAACGCCCCGCTGTCGAACATCGTCAGTGCCGCCGAGCACGCCGTCGCGCTGCTGGCGGCGGTGGCCCGCCGCATCCCGGCGGCCAACGCCGCGCTGCGCGGCGGTGAGTGGAAGCGCTCGAAGTACGTCGGCGTCGAGCTCGCGGACAAGACCGCGGGCGTGGTGGGGCTCGGGCGCATCGGCCTGCTGGTCGCGCAGCGGCTGGCCGCCTTCGGCATGAAGATCGTCGCCTACGACCCCTACGTCTCGGTGGGCCGCGCCGCCCAGCTGGGGGTGCGCCTGGTCGACCTCGACGAGCTGCTGCGGATCAGCGACGTCATCACGATCCACCTGCCGAAGACGCCGGAGACGATCGGCCTCATCGGCCGGGACGAGCTCGAGCGGGTCAGGCCAGGCGTGATCATCATCAACGACGCCCGGGGCGGGCTCGTCGACGAGGAGGCCCTGGCCGACGCGGTCCGGGACGGCCGGGTGGGCGGCGCCGGCATCGACGTGTTCGCCACCGAGCCGACCACCTCCTCGCCCCTGTTCGAGCTGGACAACGTGGTGGTCACCCCGCACCTGGGGGCGTCCACCGCGGAGGCCCAGGAGAAGGCCGGGGTCGCGGTGGCCCGGTCGGTGCGCCTGGCGCTGCGCGGCGAGTTCGTCCCGGACGCGGTGAACGTGCAGGCGGGCGGGGTCGTGGCCGAGGACGTCCGCCCGGGGCTGCCGCTCGCGGAGAAGCTCGGCCAGCTGTTCACCGGCCTTGCCGGTGGCCTCGCCGCCGCGATCACCGTCGAGGTCCGCGGCGAGATCGTCGCCCACGACGTGTCGGTGCTGCAGCTCGCCGCGCTCAAGGGCGTGTTCACCGACGTGATCGAGGAGCCGGTCACCTACGTCAACGCGCCGCTGCTCGCGAAGGACCGGGGCGTCGACGTCGCGCTGGAGACGTTCGAGGAGAGCCCCGACTATCGCAACCTCGTCACCGTCCGTGGCGTGCTCGCGGACGGGACGCCGGTGTCGGTGAGCGGCACGCTGACCGGCCCCCGGCAGGTCGAGAAGGTCACCGCGATCGACGACTTCGAGGTGGACATCCGGCCCCAGGCACACCTGGCCTTCTTCCGGTACGAGGACCGTCCGGGGGTGGTCGGCGCGGTCGGCGCGCTGCTGGGCGAAGCCCAGATCAACATTGCCGGCGCGCAGGTCAGCCGTCGCAAGGCCGGTGGTGAGGCACTGATGTCACTCTCGCTCGACGACACGGTGCCCGTGGACGTCCTGACCGAGATCGCCAAGATCATCGGAGCGTCGGCGGCCCGGTCGGTCAGCCTCCACAGCCAGTGACCAGCCGGTGAGGAGCCGATCCGGCGAGGAGCCGACAAGGCACCGGTGACCGGGGCCGTCCGGCCGGTTGCGCACCGAGGCCGGACGGCCCGGTCACCGCCGTCCATCGCGGTGTGCCACGGGTCGTGGTGACCTGGCCCCTGGTTCGGTGGCCATGGTGTGGGAAACGAGTCCCTGGGTTTACCGTGAAAGCCACGGCTCGGGACGGTCGGGACCCGTTCGAGGGGTTGCACCTCGATGACACTTTCGTGCGCTCCGCGCGCTTCATCGAGCCGTCAGCCGATGAACGCCTGGCAGCCTCCGGCGAGGCCGCGCGCGGCCGCTGCCGGGTGGAACCCGTCCGGTCGAAAGGGCAGCGGGTGTTCTACCGCTGGATGTGGACGCCGGGTTCCCCGCGTCGCCGCCGCGCCACCCGACTGGTGGCGTTCCTGACGCTGCTCGCCGGAATGGCGGGTCTCGCTCTCTTCCTGCTCCGCAACAATCCGCGCGCGGCGGTGGTGTCCGCTCCGGCACCCTCGGCCGGCACCCCGGTCCGGATGCAGGAGCCCGGTTTCGCCGACTCGGCGGCGGCCGCCACCAGCCCGGCGACGAGCCCGGCCGTGCTCTCCGTCCCGGCGCAGCGGTTCGTGCTCGATCCCACCCTGCTCGGCGAGCTGCGGCCGGGGGACTGCCTGCTGTGGGCACCGGATTCGGCACACGAGGTCACTCCCACCAAGGTGGGCTGCGACCAGCCGCACCTCGACCAGGTGACGGGGGTGGTCGATCTGGCCGCGCCCTTCCCCGGCTGGCCGGGCCGGCCGGCCCTGGACGCCGCCACCGCCAGGGACTGCGTGGCCGCCGCGCGCGCCCTCTTCGGCGACACCGGCAGCGTCCCCGGCCTGAAGGTCGCCTCGATCTATCCGGAGGAGAGCGCCTGGCAGGCCGGCACCCACGCGCTGGTGTGTACTGTGCGGGCCGACGATCTGCGGCCGCGGGTTGGCCCGGCGCCGGTCGTGGGCCTGCCGACCTGATCTCACCGGTCCCTCGGGGCGGTGTGGGGGACGGTGTGAGCCGTCGGGTAGTAAGCTCGCCGCAGTATGCGCACGCTTCTGCTTCTTAGTCGCCGCGGCGGGGCCTGAGACAGGTCGGCTTCCTCGTCGCGGGGTTGTTGGTGCGCGCTGGCCGCCGCAGGTTTTCTCCCGAAGCAGGAGCGGTAGAAGCTAGTGACTACTTCACGGCAGTTTCCCGGTTCGCATATTCCCGGCGCGCAGTCTCCCGGCTCACAGCGGCCTTCCGGTATGCCCGTCGACAAGTACCGGCCGTTCGTCCCGGTCGACCTCCCCGACCGGACATGGCCGAACCGGACGATCACCCGCGCGCCCCGGTGGTGCAGCGTGGACCTTCGCGACGGCAACCAGGCGCTGATCGACCCGATGACCCCGGCGCGCAAGACGCAGATGTTCCAGCTGCTGGTGCGGATGGGCTACAAGGAGATCGAGGTCGGCTTCCCCGCCGCCAGCCAGACGGACTTCGACTTCATCCGGCAGCTCGTCGAGGGCGGGCACATCCCCGACGACGTCACCGTCCAGGTGCTCACCCAGGCCCGGGAGGAGCTGATCGAACGCACGGTCCGCGCGGTCGTCGGCGCGCCGAACGTGCTCGTGCACCTGTACAACTCGACGTCGACGCTGCAGCGCCGGGTGGTGTTCGGGCTCGACCGGGCCGGCATCACCGACATCGCCGTCCAGGGCGCGCAGTGGTGCGCCCGGTACGCGGAGAAGCTGCTGGCGGGCACGGACGTCCGCTGGCAGTACAGCCCGGAGTCGTTCACCGGGACCGAGCTGGACTACGCCCTGGAGGTCTGCGAGGCGGTCATGGACGTCTGGCAGCCCACCGCGGACCGGCCGGTCGTGCTGAACCTGCCGGCGACGGTGGAGATGTCCACGCCCAACGTCTACGCCGACCAGATCGAGTGGATGTCACGCAACCTGACCCGGCGGGACGCGGTCGTGCTGTCCCTGCACCCGCACAACGACCGTGGCTGTGCCGTGGCCGCCGCGGAGCTCGGGGTGCTGGCGGGCGCCGACCGGGTCGAGGGATGCCTGTTCGGCAACGGCGAGCGCACCGGCAACGTCTGCCTGGTGACCCTGGGGATGAACCTGTTCTCCCAGGGCATCGACCCGGAGATCGACTTCGGCGGCATCGACGAGATCCGCCGGACCGTGGAGCACTGCAACCAGATCCCGGTGCACCCCCGGCATCCCTACGGCGGCGACCTCGTCTACACCGCCTTCTCCGGCTCCCACCAGGACGCCATCAAGAAGGGCTTCGAGGCGATGGAACGGACCGGGCAGCGGCTGTGGGAGGTGCCCTACCTGCCCATCGACCCGAAGGACGTCGGCCGCTCCTACGAGGCCGTGATCCGGGTGAACAGCCAGTCGGGCAAGGGCGGCGTCGCCTACCTGCTGAAGGCGGAGCACTCCCTGGACCTGCCCCGCCGGTTGCAGATCGAGTTCTCCCACGTCGTGCAGCGTCACACCGACGACATCGGCGGCGAGGTGACCGGCGAGGAACTGTGGGAGATCTTCTCCCGGGAGTACTTCCTGACCGGCGACGCCTCCGACGCCCCGCTGGAGCTGCTCGGCTCCCGGACCACCGCCGCGCACGGGGAACGCGACGAGGTCCGGGTTTCGGTGCGTATCCACGGCGGTGAGGAGGTTCTCAGCGGCACCGGCAACGGGCCGATCGACGCGTTCGTCGCCGCGCTGCGCACCCGGGACGTCGAGGTACGCGTCCTCGACTACCACGAGCACGCCCTGGGCTCGGGCGCGGACGCGCGGGCCGCGGCCTATCTCGAGGTCGCGGTGGGGGACAGGGTGTTCTGGGGCGTGGGGGTCGACCCGAACATCGTCACCGCGTCCCTGCGCGCGGTGGTGAGCGCGGTCAACCGGGCCGCGCGGGACCAGCAGCGCATCGCCCCCGGCATCCAGGCCGCCACGGGTATCTGAGGGCCTCTGGCCGTGACCATCTGGGTCACGCTCCCGCGGCCGGGCCGTGGCTCGGACGCGCCGCCGCCCGCTCCACCACGACCCGGTCGGTGGCCCGATTCGCGGCCCAGGCCGTGGCCCGGTTCGTGGCCGCCAGCTCCACGGCCTGCTCCGGGGCCTTCCCGCGCGGCTGTGGACGGTCGTGCTCCGGTGGCCGCGGGCGTCCGCCGGACATCTCCGCCAGCCGGAGCATCAGCCGTTCGATCCGGACCAGGCCGACCGGTCGGCCCAGCTCGGTGACCACCACGACCGGGTCGAAGCGCAGCGCCGGCGCGCGGCTCATCGCCCGGCGCGCCACGTCCACGATGTGTTCGTCGGGCCGGGCGACCATGCTGGCCGGCACCCGCCGGGCCGCGGCGGCGCCGGGGGCGACGGGCAGCTGCAGTGCCACCGGCTGGTGGCGCCGGTTCACGACGACGACCGCGCCGCGACCAGCGCCAACACCGCCGCCCGGGTGGTGTGGCTGTGCCGGCGGGTCGGGCCACCAGGCCGACGACGCGGAGGTGCCCCGGTGCGGCGGCCGGCCGTCCCCGACGCGGATCCGTACCTGTTCGAGCAGGCTGCCCACCCCCTCGCCGCGCCCGGTCCGCTGGGCGAGCAGCCGGATGCGCCTGGCGACCGCGGGGTCGAGGCGCTGCCAGTTCTGTGCGGGGCGGCCGAGATACCAGCCCTGCCCGAGCGGGACGCCGAGCCCGACGAGCACGGCCAGCTCCTCGTCGCGCTCGATGCCCTCGGCGATCACCCAGGCGTCCAACCTGCGGGCGAAGACGTTGACCAGTTCGGTCAACGTCCGCCGCACCTGGTCGCCGTCGGCGCGGGCGACCAGCTCCCGGTCGAGTTTGACCAGGTCGGGGTGGACCCTGGCGATCTGGCGCAGCCCCGCGTAGCCGGACCCGACGTCGTCCATGGCGATGCGGCCGCCGCGCTCGCGCAGCGCCTGGATGGTGGTGGCCAGCTCGGGGGTCCGCTCGGCGCTGACCGTCTCGTTGAACTCCAGGACGAGCCGGCTGAGGTCGGCGTCGGCCCAGACCGAGGCAACCTCCGTGGTGGTCAGCAGGTTCGGCATGACGTTGACGCTGAGGAAGCAGTCGGGTGGCAGCCGTTCGCGGGCCGCCAGTGCCGCGCGCAGCACCCTGGCCTCGAAGCGGGCGGCGACCCCGGCGCGCTCGGCGGCGGCGAACCACAGGTCGGGCGAGGGCGCCGCGGCCGTCCCGAAACGCGCCAGTGCCTCGTACCCGGCGATGACACCACGCCGGAGATCGACGATCGGCTGGAAGACGATGCGCGGCTGCCCCGGATCGGCCAGCGCGTCGCGCAGCGCGTCGGACCACTCGTCCGCGGAACCGGTCGCGCGGACGGGACCGGTCACGCGGTGGGTGGCGGAGCGGACCGGTGGTGGCGTTGTTTCAACGATCATGCGTCGTACACTCCCTTGTGCCGTCGCATGCCACGCGTGCCCGACCGGGGGAGATGCCCGCTCACCTCCAGCCGGTTACGGAGCTGCTTGCCGAGGCGGTTGTGGTATGTGATCGGTGCACTGTACGTGAGGACCCGTGAGGACCTTTGCCGCCATCGGCGATTCATCGTGCGTGTCGCGCGCCCCGCGCCCATCCCGGGCATTTTCCGGCCGTCCGGAGGAAGTACGCGGAAAATCTTCGCGGAGAATCATGAGGAAATGTATGTCGAAAGCTTCGGCGTACATTTTGTCTGATTTTTCAGTATGTTTCCTGCGATCTGCCGGGACGTGCCGCGGCGCGCATGCCTGATCATCGAAGACACCGTCGCCGACAGATGACCCGCACCCGCGGCGCGGTGGGCCCGGCGCGGTGGGCCCGGCGCGGCGCGAACGTGGTGTGAGCGTGCTGCGAACACGCCACGAAGGCCCGCCACGGCTGCGGGCGGGGGCGGGCACCGCGGGTGAGGGATGACGGATTACAGTCGCGTTCATGAGGCTTGCGGTCATCGGCGGGGACGGTATCGGTCCAGAGGTCGTCGCGGAGGGCCTGCGTGTCCTGCGTGTCATCGAGCCCAAGGTGGAGGCCGCCGACTACGACCTGGGCGCGCGCCGCTGGTACGCCACCGGCGAGACCCTGCCGGACTCGGTGCTCGCCGAACTGCGCGAGCACGACGCGATCCTGCTCGGCGCGGTCGGCGACCCCGGCGTGCCCAGCGGCATCCTCGAACGCGGGCTGCTGCTGCGGCTGCGCTTCGAGCTCGACCATCACGTCAACCTGCGCCCGGTACGGCTGTACCCGGGCGTGGCCACGCCGCTGGCCGGCGAGCACACCATCGACATGGTGGTGGTGCGGGAGGGCACCGAGGGCCCGTACGCGGGCGCCGGCGGCACCCTGCGCCGCGGCACTCCGTACGAGGTGGCCACCGAGGAGAGCCTCAACACCCGTTTCGGCGTCGAGCGCGTCGTACGGGACGCGTTCCACCGGGCGCGGGCGCGTCCCCGGCGGCGGCTCACCCTCGTCCACAAGACGAACGTCCTGACCAACGCCGGGGACCTCTGGCTGCGCACGGTCGCCGAGGTCGCCCCCGAGTTCAGCGAGATCCAGATCGACTACCAGCACGTGGACGCGGCCTCGATGTTCTTCGTCACGGATCCCGGGCGTTTCGACGTGGTCGTGACCGACAACATGTTCGGGGACATCCTCACCGACATCGGCGCGGCGATCACCGGCGGTATCGGGCGGGCTGCCAGCGGCAATCTCGACCCGTCCGGGAAGAACCCGAGCATGTTCGAGCCGGTGCACGGCAGCGCGCCGGACATAGCCGGGCAGGGGATCGCCGACCCGACCGCCACCGTGCTGTCGGTCGCGATGCTGCTGGCGCATCTGGGCCGGGCGGAGGACGCCGCCCGGGTGGAGGCGGCGGTCGCCGCGTCCCTGGCCGAGCGTTCCCGGCCGCGCAACGGCTACCTGCACGACCAGATCTCCACGCGGGAGGTCGGGGAGGACCTGGCGGCGCGGGTCGCAGGCTGAGCCGGCCGGGCCGTCTGGGCTGGTTGCGCCGGTAGGCGGGCCCGCTCCGGACGGCTGCGCGGCCCGTCCGGAACCGTCCGTTGTCGTTCCTGCTCAGAAGGTGGTTATCCGTACGCGAGCTGATGCGAGCGGCCGGAGAAACGCTATTCTTTGAAGAGCCGTAGATCCGGTACGACGGCAGCCGACGGGGCCCGACCACGGCGAAGATCGGCGCGATCGTCACTCGCCCACACGCTTCGTCGCATACGCCTGGAGTCACCCGTGCCCATCACACCGACATCGAAGATCTGGATGAGCGGCCAGTTCGTCGACTGGGACGACGCCCACATCCACGTGCTCAACCCGACGCTGCATTACGGCTGGGGTGTCTTCGAGGGCATCCGCGCCTACCCCACCGCCCGCGGCAGCGCCGTGTTCCGGCTGACCGACCACATCGCGCGGCTGTACCGCAGCGCCAAGATCTACATGATGGAGCCGTCGTTCACGCAGGACGAGCTCGTCGCCGCCGTCAAGGAGACGGTCGCCGTCAACAGGGTCGACGCCTGCTACATCCGGCCGCTGATCTACCTCGGGTACGGGGAGATGGGTCTCAACCCGCTGCCCTCCTCGATCGAGGTGATGGTCGCGGTCTGGCCCTGGGGCGCCTACCTCGGCGCCGACGCGGAGGAGAACGGCTGCCGGGCCACCGTGTCCACCTGGCGCCGCAACGACAACAACATCATTCCGCCGGCGGCCAAGGCGTCCGGGCAGTATCTCAACTCGTCGCTGGCCAAGGTCGCGGCGCTCAAGGCCGGTTACGACGAGGCCATCCTGACCAGCCCCAACGGGAACGTCGCCGACGGGTCGGGCGAGAACGTCTTCATTGTCTCGGAGGGCAGGCTGATCACCCCGCCGCTCAGCGACGGGCCGCTCGGCGGCATCACCCGGGCGTCCATCATGCAGATCGCCGCGGACCAGGGGTACGAGGTCCGCGAGCAGCACATCGTCCGCACCGACCTGTACCTGGCGGACGAGGCGTTCTTCACCGGGACGGCGGCCGAGATGGTGCCGATCGTCGAGATCGACGACCGCCCGGTCGGGGCGGGCCGCCCCGGCCCGATCACCCGCGAGCTGCTTGAGCTGTTCCACCAGGCGACCCGCGGGGAGATCGACCGTTACAAGAACTGGAACGAGCTCGTCCAGGAGCGGTAGGGCTCCGCGGACCGTCTCCGGCGGATCGTCAGTCGCGCCCGGGCCAGTGCCTGGACGGGGTCGATATCCACCGGAGATGGTCTGGCTCCGGTCGGCCGGGGCATGTCGTGACGGCCGGCCTGCCGGCTGGCCGGTACGTCTGACCGCACTGTCGTGTGATCATGCTTTCGCACAGCCGTCGCGGCCGGGTGGCACGAGCGGATGCCACGGGGCCGGCGGGCGGGATACGGCCGTGTTCCGCCCGGATGCCGGCCTTGTTCGGCTTGGGTTCGGCTCGGGTTCTGCCTGGGTTCCGCCCGGGTTCCATCCGGGTTCTGCCCAGGTTTCATCCAGGTTCCGCCCACGGACCGTTGTTTGTCGTGACGGTCTGGTCAGCGGACCATTCCGCGCCTACTCTCTCCTGTCAGGCTCTTTTTCACAAGTGCACAAGCCCCGGGGAGAGGCGTGATGCGGGTTTCCGACGGGATGACCAGTCCGGTACTCATGATCGGCCCGAACCACACCCTGCGTCAGGCGGCGCGGCTGATGGCAGCCCGGAAGGTGGGCGCGGCCATTGTGCGGGACGTCGACGGCGAGGGGTACACCATCCTGACCGAACGTGATGTTCTGATGTCGGTGGCGGCCGGCCAGAACCCGGACGTCGAACTGGTCGGAGATCATGTAGCCCGGGACGTCGTGTTCGCCGATCCCGGCTGGCCGCTGACGGAGGCCGCCGGCGCGATGCTGCGTGGCGGGTTCCGGCACCTGATCGTCTGCGACCGGGGTGACGTGGCCGGCGTGTTGTCCATGCGCGATGTAGTGCGTTGTTGGAGCGACCAGCGTGTGTCCGTTTAGGGAGCGGTGTGCCGCTGTTTGGTTGACTGTTCCTTCTGCGTCGTTTTTTGCTCCATCGACGCACATCACTGCACAAGGGGGGCACCGGGCGCCCACATTTCCCGACATTGGCGCTACGGTCACGGTGTGCAGGAGGAAGAGGTAGTCGCGCTGCTGCGGGCGACCACGTTGCTGAAGGAACTGGACGAGCCGGCCCTGGCGCGTCTCGCCGCACGATCCGTCGTGCGTCGATATCGCCGCGGTCAGGTTGTGCTTACTGAAGGTGATCCCGCTGACACGTTGCTCGTAGTGGCCTCCGGCCGCCTGAAGGTACTCACGACCGCCGACGACGGCCGTGACCACGTCCTGAACATTGCCGGTCCCGGCGACACCCTTGGCGAGCTCAACATCGTCGAGGCCGGCCCGCGCTCGGCCAGCGTCGAGGCGCTGGAACCCAGCGAGGCCGTCGTCCTCGACCGAGCCGCCGTGTGGGAGCTGGTCCGGGAGCGCCCGGCCGTCGCCGAACAGCTCATCCGGGCACTGGTGGCTCACGTCCGCCGGCTGACCGGGGCAAACGCCGACCTGGTCTTCCTCGACCTGCCTCGGCGTGTCGCCAAGCTGCTGCTGATGCGGATGCGGGAGTCCGGGCGTCCGCTGATCGAACTGGGCCTGACCCAGACCGAGATCGCCTCCCTGCTGGGTGGCTCACGCCAGTCGGTCAACCAGGCCCTGCGAGAGTTCGAGAAGCGCAACTGGATCCTCGCCGAGGGTCAGACCGTCACCATCCTCCAGGTCGAACGCCTACGCCGCTTCGCCGGCGACTGAGGGCGACAGCGGCCTTCCCCAGATCGTGGCTTCGCCGCGATCTGGGGACCCCGGGCTCTTGAGCGGGCTGTCGTCCGGAGTTTTCGGATCATCTGATGATGATCCGAAAGGCGAAGGTCGGTTTGGCCGTGTGGCGATCTGGGGCTCTGGGTTCTTAGGGGTCGTCGGGTAGCGGCGGATCATCCAGCGGCATCGCCGTACCCGCCTCCCGTTGACCCGCCGATCCCGCGCCGACCATCCAGATAAATGATCATGTCTGCGCCAGCGCCACCGATGGATCGACCCTCTCCGCGTCCGGGGCGACGATCATCCCCCAATGATCGTTGTGGCCTTGTGGATCGACCCGCCGGTAGTCGACCACGGCCGGCAATAACAGCGGGGTGACGTACGCCTGGTCCACGCGTACACGCCTGGCGCCGGTGGGCTGGCGCAGCGGAGGGATCACACCGCGCGTCCGCGAGATGGGCAGCGACGTCGAGGAGCCCGCCCTGCCGCAGTACCTGTCCGATGGTGTTCGCCCGGGGCGGAGCGTCCGGATCCGGCGACGACAGGGCGCGGGACGAGCGGTTGTAGGGCGGTATCCGCACCCAGTCCGGTTCCGGGTCGCCGAGTGGGCAGTGGGTTGATGTCACCGGCGATCGAAGCCGATGAGTTCGTGGATTCTCGATGCGCTTTGGCGAGGAACCCGAGTGGCTGCAAGCGCTGTCCCGGCCGTTGAGGAAGGTTGTGAATGTCTGGATCGCGCCGAGGAAGGAGGAAGTGGAGGAAGGTGGTGCGAGGCCGGGCCGCTCACCGGTCCCGCGGGGGGGGGAGAGATGGGCGGGTCGTGGTTGGTGACGTGGTGGTGTCGGCGGTGGAGGTGCATGCCGACCGCGACGGCGAGGATGAGGACGAGCAGGCCGGTGGAGGCCCATCCGGCAGCCTTCTCGACGGTCGCGTAGGAGGCGCCGGCGCCGTAGCCGAGCAGGGTGAACCCGACGCCCCAGAGCAGGCCACCAGCGGCGTTGAAGGCGAGGAACCGCCGGTAGGGCAGGTGGGACTGGCCCGCCAGTTCCGGCATGACCGCGCGCAGGAAGGCGGTGAAACGTCCGAGGAACACCGCTCGCCCGCCGCGGGCCCGCAGGTAGGCGAGGGCCCGGTCGAAGTCTGGGCGGCGGTGGCGTAGAAGTGGAAGAGTCAGGATCCGTTCGCCGAAGTGCCGGCCGACCTCGTAGCTCACGGAGTCGCCGACAATCGCGGCGACGACCACGACGGCGGCCATGCCGGTCAGGCTGACCGCGTGCTGGCTGGCCAGGACCCCGCCCAGGACGACGGCGGTCTCACCGGGCAGCACGAACCCGACGAAGACCGCGGCCTCGGCGAACGCGAGAACCCCGACCAGGGTGTAGGCAGCTGGTCCGTGCAGGACGAGCAGGTGGTGCAGCACCCCACCACCGGCCGCCGTAACCGCAGTCGCCGTAGCCGTGCTCATCGAGACCGGGCCGGTGGAGTGAGGAAGATCCGGATGATGCGGGCCCGGTCGGACCGGAAAAAGATCAGTAGGGCGGCGGTGGCCACGTGCAGCCCGACGACGAACGCCAGGTAGGGCGAGTCCTCGCTGTTGCCCGATGCGTTCTCGGTCACCAGGTGCTGCCAGGAACCGCCGATCAGCGCGGGTACCAGCACCGAGTGGCCCAGGCTGGAGACCGGGAACAGCTCGGTGATTCCTTGCAGGAGTCCGATGACGCCCGCTTGCGGGTACGTCAGTTCATGCACGACCGCGTCTCCGCTCGTCGGAGCGGCTCGCCCGCCCGCCGCTGAGTTGTCACAAGCGCTCCCGGACGGGCGCCGGGCCGCCCGGGTTTTCCGCCTCGTGTGGCGTTCATGTGGTGTCGAAGCAGCCGTCGAACTCGAACACCGGGTTGATCACATTTTTACCGGTGGAGGTCTGGATCATGATCGGGCCGACGATTTTGGTGGGGCCGCCGGCCTGGTAGCAGCCGTTGGAGCGGACCTGGAGTTCGAACTTGCCGTTTTGGGCCCTGCCGGCCTCGTCGGTCCAGCCGACCTGGCAGATCCAGTCGCTGCCGGCGCCCCTGTCGTGCGATCCGGGGGTGCTTCGGTGGCAGTCGGGTTTGACGGCGGCGGGGGTGAGCCCGGGGTGGCCGAGCAGGGCCTGCTGCTGGACGTAGAGGTTGGTGAAGACGGGGCCGACCGAGGCTTCGACGCGGGGCCGGGTGACGTCGGTGGCGCAGCCGGCGAGGGCGGCGGTCAGCGCGGTGACGGCGCCGACGGCGACGGCCGCGCGGATCAGCCGGTTGGAGGTGGGACGGGGCATGGCGGGTCAGCCTCCGGTGATGTCGCGGCGGCGCAGCGCCGTGTAGGCGATGGCCAGGCAGATGAGGATGTAGCCGATGCTGACGAGCGTGCCGTCGCGGAGCGGGCCGTAGTAAGGGTGCGCGGCGAGCAGGCCGTGCCAGGCGTCGAACGGGGTGACCAGCAGCAGGTGGCGGATCGTGTCGGCACCGTTGAGGAAGGCGTAGAGCTGCATGAGCAGACCGAGGATGATCGGTCCGACGATCCCGGCGGGGCTGCTGCGGGTCAGCACCGACAGCATGATCCCCAACGCGGTGAAGCCGAGCAGGGGCGGCAGCGTGCTCGCCCAGGCGGCGAGGATCAGCCCGGCGGTGCGTCCCGACGGCAGCAGGGTGCCCGACAGGCTCTCCAGCGGCTGGTGGCCGACGAGGAGCACCCCGGCGGCCAGGCAGCTCAGCGCGAGGACGGCGAGGAGGAGCACCGCGAAGGTTGCCGCGGCGAGCGCCTTGGCCCAGAAGATCTGGGTGCGGCTGTGGGAGCGGGTGAGGATCGTCTTCCAGGTGCCGTGCTGGTCCTCGCTGGCGAAGATGTCGCCGGCGACGAGGCTGGT
Source organism: Protofrankia symbiont of Coriaria myrtifolia (assembly GCF_900634755.1). Classification (NCBI taxonomy): domain Bacteria; kingdom Bacillati; phylum Actinomycetota; class Actinomycetes; order Frankiales; family Frankiaceae; genus Protofrankia; species Protofrankia symbiont of Coriaria myrtifolia. The sequence continues at coordinate 13,953 of NZ_CAAAFS010000310.1, read as the reverse complement.
GAGCAGCGGGAACACCCATTGGGCGGCGAACCCGAGAACGAGCAGCGGGGTCGCGAAGCCGCTGGCGTGCACCCACCGGCCGTACAGGGTGTCCTTCGGCAGGCGGTCCTGTCGATCGAGCAGCACCACGAACACGAACGGCGCGACGAGGCAGACGGCGAGCGTGACGCGGGTGCGGGCCTGAGCGGCGAGTTTCGTGATCTCCCACCGGTAGGCGGTGACCACCCGGCCACGGCCGACTGGCCGGGGGCGGACCGTCGCGGGCGGTACCGGGGCTGTGGCGGTGGTGGCTGGGGTGGTCACGAGGTCACTCCGGTGAGGGTGTCCGGCTGGGTCTGGGCGGGCGCGTCGAAACCGGCATCCGGGTCGGTTTCGGTGAGCATGAAGAACAGCGACTCCAGCGGCGCGATCTCCAGGTGAAGGGCGCGGACCGCCAGGTTGGACCGGCCGAGGGCGATGATGTAGGCGTCCGCGTCGGCGGCCTGGGCGCGCAGCGCCAGACCGCCATCGGGATGGACGGAGACGGCCACTGCCCGATGGCCGGCGGCCAGGCGCAGCGCCTGCTCGTCGTCGCTGGTCATCAGCCGATGGGACGGGTCTGGAGCCTGGGCGCGCAGTTGGTCGATCGAGCCGTGGTAGACCACCCGGCCGGTGCGCATGATGGTGACGTTGTCGCAGATCTCCTCGACCTCGTCCATGTTGTGGCTGCTCAGCAGCACGGTCAGCCCCCCGGCGGCAAGCTGTTTGACCAGGGCGCGCATGTCCCGGATGCCAGCGGGGTCCAGGCCGTTCGCCGGCTCGTCGAGCACGAGTAGCCGCGGGTCGCGCAGCAGCGACGCGGCGACCCCGAGGCGCTGGCGCATCCCGAACGAGTAGCCCCCGACCTTGTCATCCGCCCGTCCGGCGAGGTCGACGACGTCGAGCACCTCGTCGATCCGGCTGTCCGCCCCGCCGCCGTCCAGGCCGGCCAGCAGGTTCAGGTTCCGCCGGCCGGACAGGTAGGGGTAGAACCGCGGACTCTCGATGAACCCGGCGACCCCATCCAACATCGACGGGCCGGCATCCCCCCAGGTCCGGCCGAACACCCGCAACGTCCCGGCGTCCGGACGGATCAGCCCGAACAGCATCCGCAGGAACGTCGTCTTCCCGGCGCCGTTCGGGCCGAGGATCCCGTACACCTCCCCGACATCCACCCGCAGATCAACATGATCCACCGCGGTGAGACCACCGAAACGTTTGACCAGCCCGGAAGCCTCTACCGCCGGAACGCCGACCGCCATACGTCCTCCCGTCGAACATCCACATGTCTACTACTCAGTGAATAGTAGACCGTCGATGGAGGTGGCGAGCGGCGGCATCGGGACCGCCGAAAGGGCTGGTACCTCGAAGGCTGCCATGGAGCCTTCGCGCGTCACGCTCGACTATCAGACTCCTTGTACTATCAATCTAGTAGTAGCGAGGAGGGTGAGAGTGGCGCGGAGACCCAGGCGCGAACCGGGAGCACTCGAACGGGAGATACTTGCCGCGATCGCGGCGGCCGGCCGGCCCCTCACCCCGGCCGAGACACTCGCCGAACTCGGCGTGCCCCTGGCCTACACCACGGTGATGACGACCCTCGCCCGCCTGCACGACAAGGGCGCCCTGACCCGAGCGCCCGCCGGGCGTTCCTTCGCCTATGCCCCGGCCGCCGACCCGGACACTCTCGACGCCGCGCTCATCGCCCGGCAGATGATCCGGGTGCTGGGCGCCGGCGCACAGCGGGCCGAGACGCTGGCCCGTTTCGTCGCGGACCTGAGTCCGGAGGACGAACAGCTCCTCGTCGACATCCTCGCAGCCCACCAGTCGGACACCGACGTCGACAGCGCGGACGGCGGGCCTCGGCGATGACGGCCGTCGCGCTCGTCCCGTTCGCCACGAGCCTGCTGCTGGCCGTCGGCGGTGGCTGGCTCGGCCGGCGGCTCCCGCCCGCCGCCGCCACCCGGCTACTCACCACCGCCTGCCTGGTCACCGCGCTGGCCACCGGTTTCATCCTGGCGGTCGTCGCCTTCACCCTGCTCGCCCCACTGCCCCCGCTCGCCGCGGTCGGACACTGGTCGACCACCGTGGTTCGCGGGCACGACCCGCTGCCGGCCCCGGCCGGACTGCTGCCCGCCGCCATCGTCATCGGGCTGCTCGCCGCAGCCACCCGCCGAGCGGTCGGTGTCGGCAAGGACCTGGCCGCAGCGGAACTCACCTGCCGCCGGCTCGGACCCGCCCCCACCGGCCTGGTCATCGTCGATGACGACCGCCCCGACGCCTACACCCTGCCCGGACTCACCGGCCGCATCGTGGTGTCCACCGCGATGCTGCGCGCGCTACCCGCCGACGAACGCCGCGTTCTGCTCGCCCACGAACACTCCCACCTCCGCCACCGCCACCACGCCTACACCCAGCTCGCCGACCTCGCCGCCGCCGCCAACCCGCTCCTGCGGGCAGCCGCCGCCACCGTCCGCCTCGCCGTCGAACGCTGGGCCGACGAAGACGCCGCCGCGACCACCGACAACCGCGCTGTTGCCGTCCGCGCCCTGGCCCGCGCCGGCCTCGCCCGCGCGGGCACAGCGACCATGCCGACCGCGGCGCTCGGCGCCGTGCATACCGACCTCGCCCATCGGGCACGGGCACTACGGGAGCCGCCTCCGAAACCGCAGCCCGTCCTGGTCCTCGTACTCGCCGCGCTCATTTTGGCCACCGCGGCCGCCGCCGTCGGCACTTCCCGCACGACCGAACACCGGTTTGAACGCGCGCAGGCGACGTTCGCGCACCGGACCTGACCGGTCGCGCACGGGCCGAAGCGACGAAGCCGGGCAGGGGAAACTTGTAGATCATGTCTGACTGGCCAGTCGGACTCGTCATCGCCTTCGGCTGCCTGATCGCCAGCCCTATCGACCTGATCCCGGAATTCCTCCCAGTGATCGGCCCCCTCGCCGTCGCCCCCGCCCTGCGCTACGCCGGCCGACGACCAGGCACGCAGATGGGGCGCGACACCGCCAACCCTGTCACCGGCACGGCGGACCTGACCGGTGATATTCGGAGCCATCGTCATGATTACATCGCCTCAGTGGTCGGTCGGTGGGCTTACCGATCATTCGGTGGTGAGTTGGAAAGGTGTGGGCTGTTTTGTGAAAGTGGGTTCGGACGTGGTGCGGGTTTTGTCGGGGGCTGTGGGAGTGCGGGCTTCTGGGCGGGTGGCGCCGTACAGTGGGCAGTCGGCGGTGAACCCGCCATCGTCGCGCGTGCCGGCTGCCCACCCACGCCGCCGGGCGCGTGACACCCCTCGAATCCGCAGGCCAGGATCCACAGATCGCGATCCGCGGATGGCCGACTACCCGCAGGTGATCCGCAGCTGAGAGGCACGCCGTGCAGCCAGACGATCCCGACTCCTTTCACGTCTACGACACGACGTTGCGTGATGGGACCCAGCAGGAGGGGTTGTCGCTGTCGGTCGGCGACAAGATCGCGGTAGCTCGGCACCTCGACGAGATCGGGGTCGGCTTCATCGAGGGCGGCTGGCCCGGGTCGAACCCGAAGGACGCCGAGTTCTTCCGCCGTGCCCGCACCGAGCTGAGGCTGGAGCACGCCCTGCTCACCGCCTTCGGCGCGACCCGCCGGGCCCGCACCACCGCCGCCGACGACCCGCAGGTCGCCGCCCTGCGGGAGGCCGGCACAGCCGTCGTCTGCCTGGTGGCGAAGTCCGACCGCCGGCACGTCGAGCGTGCTCTGCGCACCACCCCCGTCGAGAACCTGGCGATGATCCGCGACACCGTGGCGCATCTGCGCGCCGAGGGCAAGCGGGTGTTCGTCGACGCCGAGCACTTCTTCGACGGCTACCGCGCCGACGCCGACTACGCCCTCGAGGTGGTCCGGGTGGCGGCCGAGGCCGGCGCCGAGGTCGTGGTCCTCTGTGACACCAACGGCGGGATGCTGCCGACCCGCGTCGGCGACGTCGTCTCCGCCGTCCGCGACCGCACCGGCGCCCGGCTGGGCATCCACTGCCACAACGACACCGCCTGCGCGGTCGCGAACACCCTGGTCGCGGTCGAGGCCGGCGTCACCCACGTCCAGGGCACCGCCAACGGCTACGGCGAGCGCTGCGGCAACGCGGACCTGTTCAGCGTCGTCGCCGGGCTGGAGACCAAGCTCGGCCGCCGGGTGCTGCCCCCGGGCAGACTGCGCGAGCTGGTCCGGGTGTCGCACGCCATCGACGAGATCACCAACTCCGCGCCGGACGCCCACCGCGCCTACGTCGGCGCGAGCGCGTTCGCCCACAAGGCCGGCCTGCACGCCAGCGCCGTCAAGATCGACCCGGACATGTACCAGCACATCGACCCCGCCGTGGTCGGCAACGACATGCGGATGCTGGTCTCGGAGCTCGCCGGCCGGGCCACCATCGAGCTCAAGGGCCGGGAGCTGGGCCTGGACCTCTCCGGCCAGCGCGAGGCGCTGGGGAGGGTCGTCGACCTGGTCAAGGAGCGGGAGGCGGCCGGCTACACCTACGAGGCCGCGGAGGCGTCGTTCGAGCTGCTGCTGCGCGACGAGACCGAAGGCCCCCGGCGGTTCTTCACCCTCGAGTCGTGGCGCGTGATCGTCGAGCGGCGGCCGGACGGCGAGGTCGTCAGCGAGGCGACCGTGAAGCTCGTCTCCAACGGCGTGCGGCACGTGTCCACGGCCGAGGGCAACGGTCCGGTCAACGCCCTCGACCGGGCCCTGCGCGAGGCCCTGGAGAAGAGCTACCCGGGCCTTGCCGACCTCGACCTGGTCGACTACAAGGTGCGCATCCTCGACGGCCGGTCCGGCACCGGCGCGGTGACCCGCGTCCTGGTCGGCACCAGCGATGGCCGCGACCGCTGGGACACCGTCGGTGTCGACGAGAACATCATCGCCGCCTCCTGGGAGGCGCTACAGGACGCCGTCACCTACGGCCTGCACCGCCAGGGTTAGGACATTCTCCATCTTCAACCACCGACTGATTGCCGACCGGCAATCAGCAAGGTGTCCGGGGCCAAGCACCGGTCCAGCCGGGTTGCCCGGATACCGGTGAAGGAGAATTGACGCAGAAGCCTGGTCCAGCCATCGGCCGAGGCAAGAGAGTGCGCTGACCGCGCCGGTGGGCCGCTGGAACGCGGCAGTCGAATCCCACCGGCCACCGGGAAGTCCCAGACCGAGAAGACAAGCCAACCGCCCGGCCTGAGCCGATCGCGAATCCGGGCCAGGAGCGGAGCCGGCGGGCACAGGCCGACGGCACCAAAAACCGCTGTAGCAGACGTCGATGGGTTCGCAGGTGGCGAGGTAGCGGGCCGCGTCGGTGCAGTGGAAGACCGGGGATGGCCATCGGGCACGGGCGCGGCGGATCTGGGAGGGGGCGGCGTCGATTCCGACGCCGCGGGCGCCGCAGCGGTCGACGAGGTAGGCAAGATTGTCGCCGGTGCCGCAGCCGAGTTCGACGACGCGCTTGCCGCGGATGTCGCCGAAGAGTTCGGCGCCTGGGTCGTTGACGCCGGTGCGGGTCCAGCGGAACCTGTGGATGGCGGGCCGAGTGTCGAGATCGCCGGCCGCGATCCGGGCGCGGGCGTGCTGCTCCCAGACCGCGGTGTTGATCGCTACAGGGTCGGGATGCCCAGGCATGTGATCGCCTCGCGGAGGTGGCGGCGGACGACCTGCGCGACGAAGTCGTCCTGTCTGGAGTCGTTGATCCAGGTAGTGGCCTGTTCGAGATACCAGGCGATGATCCACAGCCGGTGCCAGCCGAGCGCCCAGGCTTCCGGGGGAAGACCCGTACGGGGCCGGGCAGCCTCGCCGTATCCGCCGGCTCGGATGTAGTCCCGGATCATTCGGCGGAGCGTCGCCGGGTCGGCCGGGCCAGTGGTGCCCTGCCAGGAGGCCAGGTCGAGCAGACCGGGGCCGGTGAAGGCTCGCGCCCAGTCGAGCAGCCGCCAGCCGTCCGGGCCGATGTGCAGGCTTGTGGGGTGGAACTCGCTGTGACACAGTCCGAACGGCGGTAGATCGGCGCCGAGGGAGAGCCGATCAGTGTGATCGTCCAGTGCCAGGAGCGGACCGTCGAGGTCCGTGGTGTCGCTCCACCGGCCGGATGACCGCAGGTCGGCGAGGCTCGAGACTGCGCGCCCCGGCAGTTCGATCAGCGCCTTGCGGTCGAGGACGGGGAGGAAGCCGGCCGGGTCGGCATTGTGGGTGGCCACGGCCGCCGCGATGCCGTCGTCCACGGTCGCTTCCCGGACCGGTTCGCCGAGGTCTTCGAGCAGCATGCCGAGCATCCCGCCGTGTTCCACACTCGCGATCAGCCGAGGGGTCGGGATGCCCTGGGCTGCCACGTGGCGCAGCGTGTCCGCCTCGCCGGTGAACGGCTTACGTGCGAACTTGAAGATCACTCGCTGGTCGCCGGGGAAGATCAGCCGTTCGACCCCGGACAGGATCCAGACCCATACCGGCGTACGCGAGAGCAGGCCGTGTAGGCCGGCCTGTGTGGTGAGCCGGTCGAGCAGCGCGGTCGTGTCGTCCATCGTTCGAGTCTCCGTGTCGCATGACGCCGGCCGGCGACGTCGAGCGGTAGCGCCACATCACCGGCCGGCAGGGCGCGGCTACAGGTCAGGCCGGGGCTGGCTGGCCCGTGGCGAGGTTGAGGATGGAGGTGATCCAGCTCCGCTTGAAGGCGGACAGGTCAGCCCGGAACCGGTCGAGGTCGACACCGAACGGGACAACGGCGCCACCAGACATGTTCGCCGAGGACTGGCACCCGTGGACGAGACGGCCACCCAGCGCCGCGTGTGCCTTGACCGCCTCGACCCGGCGGTATTCGTTGAAGAAGCCGCCGTGGTAGAGATCGTCGACTCGCTCAGCGCCGTCCGCGTCCAGGTCGTAGACGACCCGGGCGGTGGCCGGGAAGAACCAGGCCGGCCCGATATCGGTGATCTCCCCGGACAGCTCGACCCGGTTGAGCGCCGCCAGCGTCGCGGACTCTCGCAGGATGCGGACGTCAGTGACGCTGACGTTGGACAGGTCGGGATCGTCCAGCCGCTCGGCGGAGAACAGGTGGTGGTAGACCCGGTCGGCAGTCCGCAGCACCTGGGCCGGGTCGGAGGCCCGTTGGCCGTAGGCGCGCACGAACTCCAGGGTCTGCTGCTCAACCGCGGACTGTTCGGTTTCCTCCGCCGACAGCAGCCGTTCGATCACGAGATCCCAGTCGACGAGCATCCAGACCGGGGACGTGCTGCGGCGGAAGAAGTACCGGTCCGGGTCGACGGTGACCGTGGTTCCGTCCACGGTGATCCCGGGAATGCGGTTCCAGGATGGGGTGAACGGTTCGGTCATCTCGGCCGAGAAGGTGTTGGCGTTGTCGGGTTTCGTGGCGATCATGGCTCACCGTCCTTTCGGGTTGTCCGTGCGCCCGCCGGACGGCGGTTGCCACGGGGTCCGAGATCATCTGTGCCGATTCGGGCAGACTCAAGGACGACGAAGTTAAGAGTCTGCCCGGTCGGTTTACAGGTCGACGCCGCGCGGAGAACAGAATCAACCCGCCTGCTGCCGACGTCTGCCGCCGCGACTTTCCCGGTTGGGTGTGGTTCTGGGGGTTAAGGGCGGGAATACCGCGCCTGTACCGGTAATTCTGCCTCCGGCCGGACCGGCAGCCCAGCGCGCGCCGCCATGGCGCGAGTATCAGAAATGCAGTGCTCCGGGGCATGGCGCGACGCACTATCTTTTCAGGCCGCTCTGCCGGTATCGGCTACACCCAGGGGCAAGCCCTCATTGCCGGCATCGACAACTGGACTGATCTTGCTGGTTAAGAATGTCTCTACTGGGCCAGGCTCGGCCTCCGGCAGGGACGCGATGGCACGCGCGCCGCGCGGCCGACTGCGCGCGGCCCTGGCGGGCCGTGCTCGCCGGGCATCGTCCGCGCCACCGCCAATTGCCGGAAGAGTCTCCGCGTTGACATTAGGTGGCTACGATCAGCGACGAGGAGCGGTGTTTCGGGACGAGGTGAGCCGACATGCGTCATGATCCGTCCGCGTTCGTCATTCCGGCCGACTTCTGGGAACGTCCCAGGGTCGTCGACGCGCTGACGGGGCGCGATGTCGGCGCCCTCTTCCGGCTGGTACAGCAGTACGCCGGAGCCAGTCAGCCCGGCATCGGCATGCGTGTGGGTCTGGCCCAGCCAGATATCAGCAAGTACGCGAACGGCAAGCGAGTCGCCACCGAGTTCGACCTGTTCGAGCGGGTCGCCGACGGGCTCGGCCTGCCGGACCACGCCCGGATGCGGCTCGGGCTCGCGCCGCGGGCCGATATCGCACACTGGACCGCGCCGACACAGCCCGCCACCACACCGGACGTCGCCTACGAGGAGCCGGACTCTGTCGAGGAGATCGGCCGCCGCATTGAGGCTCTCGGCACCACCAACGTCAGCCCCGCTGTTCTCGCCCACTTCGACGTGCTGATCTCGGCCATCGCCGACGAGTACGAAACGGCGGGACCGGGCTCGCTCGCACCGCGTGTGCTGAAGCAGCGCCGCCGGGTGCAGGGCCTTCTGGACGGCCGGCAACCACCCCGCCACCGTGACCGGCTGTACGAGATCGCCGGCCGTCTCTCCGGGATGCTTGGATACATGGCGGTCAATGCCGGCCGGTTTGGGCTTGCCCGCGCCTACTGTGTCGAGGCTCTCCAGATCGCCGATCTGCTCGGCCAACGGGATCTCGCCGCATGGGTGCGCGGAACCCAGAGCCTGTGTGAGTACTACGCCGGCAACTATCAGGCCGCTCTGGACTTCGCCCGGGAGGGCCGCCGTCTCGCCGGTGGATCAGTCCAGGAAATCCGCCTCGCGGTGAACGGCGAAGCCCGCGCCCTCGGCCGGCTCGAAGACCGGGACGGGGTCGACAAGGCTGTGGGCGAGGCGTTTCACCTGGCTGAGTGCCACCCGGTGCCAGGCGGGATGTCGCCCTGCATCTCCTTCGAGCCCTACAGCCTCGCTCGCATCGCCGCGAACGCCGCCACCGCGTACGTCTCGGTGGGCGAGCCCGGCCGGGTGCGGGAGTATGCGGACATGGCTGCCCAGGTCGCAGACCGGTCCCCCTCCGTGTGGAGCCGCTGTCTCGTCCGCCTGGACCTGGCAACCGCCCTGCTGCTCTCCGACGCCCCCGACCCGGAACAGGCCGCAGCCCTGGGCATCGAGGCCCTCACCAGCGTCGCCGGCAACCCGATCGAGTCCATCCGCCGCCGCAGCCACGAACTCGTTACCCAGGCTCAGCCCTGGCACCAGATCGGGCCGGTCACCGAACTCGCCGAGGCGTCCCGCGCACTCGCTCTCCCCGCCGGTGGGAGCAGGTGACCACCACACCGACCACAGATCCCGTCGCGGATGACTGGCACCGCTTCGCCGCCCTCGACCGGCTCGGCAACCACTGGGACCGTCCCGGCTGGACACCCGGTCGCCGCTCATACCACTGGATGCTCACGTTCGAGAACGCCACCGACCTGCACACCCTGGCCGCGCGATGCCAGGACCGGCTACGCCTGCCCGTCCTCGACCCCGTCCCCGCCGAAGGGCTGCACCTCACCCTTCAACGTCTCGCCTTCACTGACCAGATCAACCGCGCGGAACTCGACACCGCCATCAGCGAGACGCGACACCGCATCGTGGACATCCCCCCGTTCACGCTGATGATCGGGCCACTCGCGGGCTCCTCCGGCGCCGTCCGGCTCAGCGTCCAGCCCTGGGAACCGGTCGTCACCATCCGCGCGAACATCCTCGATGCCACCGCTGCCGCACTCGGCCCGTCCGGGGTCGTCACCAAACCACACGGCTTCCGACCACACATCGGCATCGCTTACTGCAACAGCTCCGCAAACGCGCAGCCGATCGTGTCCGCGGTCGAGGAGCTTCGACATCTGTCACCGGCCCGAGCCGGCGTCAGCGCAGTCGCTCTGGTCGAGCTGCGCCGCGAGGGCCGCGCATACCTGTGGGACACCGTGGCCCGACTACCGCTGTCAGGTCTCGCCCCTTCGGGGCTGGACTGAAGCGCGTTGACGGACGGGCCGCGGGCCCGTCGGGAACGGGCCGCGGACCCTCGGGGTTATTCCTCGATCTCCTCCCACCACTGGCACCACCAGTCGCCGCCGACGAGGATGCGCAGCTTGGGGTGCCAGCAGTAGGTGATGTCCCGGTCGGTGTCGAGGTAGTACAGGCAGTTGTCGCACCGCTCGTCGCCGTTGGGCTTGCCGCGCAGGATCGCGTCCTCGGCGAGGTGGCCGAGCTTGACGCTCAGCTCCTCGTCGATGGGCTTCGGCTCCGGCGCGCCGACATCGTAGACGGGTGTGATCTCGCTCACCTGGCTCCTTCCGGACTGGCGCTGTGTGGACGTGCACTGAGGACGGACGTGCACGGGGGTGCGCGGCTGAGGGTATGCGTGATTCGAGGGCATGCGAAACCGGTCCCACGCCCTCCCGTGATTGTGGCCTCCGCCGCCCGTTGGATGACGACCGGGCCGTTTCGGCAGCCCACCGGCTTCGCCGGCCGAGGGTTGGCCGGTTAACGTCGGCAGGGTGCGTATCGCGAGGTTCACAGACGGGACGGAACCGGCCTTCGGCGTCGTCGAGGGCTCGGTCGAGACGGGCGAGGCCACCGTGGCCACGATAACCCCCCATCCGTTCGCCACGTTCAGCTTCACCGGGGCCAGGCACGCGCTCGGCGACGTGCGGTTACTCGCGCCGGTGCTGCCCAGCAAGGTGCTCTGCGTCGGCAAGAACTACGCCGACCACGTCCGGGAGATGGGCGGGGACGCCGTGCCCCAGCGCCCGGTGCTCTTCCTCAAGCCGTCGACGAGCGTGGTCGGGCCGGGGGACCCGATCGCGCTGCCCGCCGACAGCGACCGGGTCGACTACGAGGGCGAACTGGCGATCGTCATCGGGCGGCTGTGCCGGGACGTCCCGGCGGCCCGCGCGCTGGACGTCGTCCTGGGATACACCTGCGCGAACGACGTGACCGCGCGTGATCAGCAGCAGGCGGACGGCCAGTGGACCCGGGGCAAGGGCCATGACACCTTCTGCCCGGTCGGCCCCTGGATCGAGACCGATCTGGATGCCTCGGACCTGGCGATCCGCACCACCGTCGACGGCGAGCTGCGGCAGGACGCGCGCACGAAACTGCTGGTGCACGACATCCCGTCGCTGATCGCGTACATGTCCGCGGCGATGACCCTGCTGCCCGGCGACCTGCTGCTGACCGGGACCCCGGCCGGCGTAGGCCCGCTGAACCCCGGCCAGACCGTGGCCGTCACGGTCGAGGGCATCGGTACGCTCACCAACCCGGTCGTGGCCCGCTGACAGCACCGGCGGACAGCCACCGGCCTGACCGGCCGACCGGTGAGCGGTCTGGTCGGTCTGGTCGGCCGGTGGCCGGTATGCCGGGCGGCGCTGGCGGGGCCGGGGAACCGGGCCGCCACGCCGGCGGGGCGTCGTGGCCGGTTGCCGTTCTGCTCCCCGCGCGGATGCGGTACAGTGGGCCTCGCCCGCAAGGGCAACCTTGGGGTATGGGGTAATTGGCAGCCCAACGGATTCTGGTTCCGTTAGTCTAGGTTCGAGTCCTGGTACCCCAGCTTCAGATGTTCCTCATCGTAAGGTGGGGCCGTCTGAAGATGGAGAAAGAACAGTTGGCCCCGTCGTCTAGTGGCCTAGGACGCCGCCCTCTCAAGGCGGTAGCGCCGGTTCGAATCCGGTCGGGGCTACGTAGATAAGACCACTGGTAAAGGGCCGGTGACCTGGGCAAACCGGGGCACCGGCCCTTTACTATTTGTCCGACCGTCACCGGCCGAGGACGGCTCTGTACGGCCGTCTCCCCCGAAGTGGCCCCGAAGTTTCAGGGGCGCTCCGGGGCTTGGTCGTCGGGCGGGGTCTGCGGCCGAGTGATCCCGCTCACGTCCGGCCCGGCCGGTCGGCCGAGCGCGTCGTCGATGCGCGACCGCATGACCGCCGCCTCGCCGTCGACGCACTTCGCGTAGATCGTCAACAACACATCCACCGAGTGACCTGCCCATGCGGCGACTGTCGTTGGGGGAACGCCCGCGTTGAGCCAGGTCGACACTGCCGCGTGCCGAAGGTCGTAGGGGGTCCGGGCCAGCGGCGACGACGCCACGGTCTCGGTGAACGTCGCGGTGCGGGCACGGGCCCACACGCGGGTCACGGTCAGCGGCGGCAGGTGCCCGTGGTTGCGCGCACCGACGAACAGCCGCCCGTCCGGTCCGGTGCCGAATTGGTCGAGGTGGGTGTGAAGCAGTTCGGTCAACTCAGGAGGGCAGGGGACTTGGCGCACCTCGCCGCGGGCGCGCTGCTTGAGCTGGCGAGCGTCGCGCGCCTCGCCGCTGTCGGTCCACTCCCGCCCGGCGTAGGGCCGTGCCGTGTCGAGGAACAGCTCCCCCCATCCGGTCGAGGGCAGCGACAGGTTGGCCTTGGTCAGCGCGGCGGCCTCTTCGGGGCGAAGCGCGGCAAAGTACAGGCAGCCGAAGAACGCGACCAGGCGTGGCCCGGACGGCCGGTCGTCGGCGACCGCCTTCAGGAGCGTCCTGGCCTGGACAGGGTTTGCCACGGCCCGCCGATCGATGACCGGTATCTGTGTGCTGCGCGGTGTCGCCTTCCGAAGCGCTGGGAGCGGATTGACGGTCAGTAGCTTGAGGCTGATCGCATACTCCACCGCGTTGTTGAGAATCTTGCGCCAGCGGGTCACGACGCTCGGTGCGCGAGGCGTCCCGTCCAGGCACACGGTGAGACCAGCGATGACCTTGCGAAGCACCGCCTCATCGCTCAGCGTGGATACCGGCCGGGTGTGGGCCGCGGCCCAGGACAGCGCGGCGCGCACGTCGTCCGGCGCGTCGGCTCGGCGGGTGGTGTTGAAGGCCCACAGCTTCAACGCCCGGCGCAGAAGCGCGGGGTCAGGTCGACCACGCTCGCTCGACAGCATCAGCACGGTGAGCGCGGTAAGCGCCTCCGCGTGTGTGCGGCGGGTTGTCGCCGCGACCTGCGGCCATTTCAGGTCGGCGTAGTCGCATGCGAAGTCGTACCACGACCGGTTGCCGTCGACCCGGGCCATCGACACGGGCAGGCCGGTGACGACGAAGAACGCCTCGCCCTTACGGGCCGCCGACAGCAGGTCCGCGCGGAAGCTCACCGCCTGGGCCTTGTTCCGGTACGGCTCCTTGAACTTCTTGCCGTCGACCAGCCAGACGACCCAGTACGTCGTGACGCGCCGTCCCTTGTATGTCTCGATTTCCCAGATACGGACGTTGTAGGTGGTCAACATCAGGCGGCGCTCTCCGTTCGGCTCTCGATCCAGGCGTCCAGATCGGTACGGCGGACACGCAGCTCCCCGTTGGGGAGCTTGATGCAGCGGGGCGCGGTTCCCTTGGCGCGCCAGTCGTAGAAGGTGGATCGAGCAACGGCGAGTTCGTCGCAGACGTCGGCGATCGTGAGGTGACGGCGACCGACCGGGCGAAGGGGCTCACGACGGCCGTGGTCCGACCGCGTGGTCTTGACCTGGGTGGAGGTTGCGCGGGGTGCGGGGGTGGCCATGCTGGGGGTGCTCCTCACGGGAGTGGCGGCCCCGGCGGTTGCTGCCAGGCTGTGCGCCGGGGCCGTGTCCGGTCGTCGTGCCGGCGGACGGATGCCGCCAGGCGTTGACACGTTGACAATCGGGGTTTGGCGTGGTGTTCGTGCTGGTCAGGAGGGGTCCGAGCCTGTCAACGGGCGTTGTTGACAGGCGTTGACAGCGTTGACAGTCGGGCCGGGCGGGGTGGTGGGTGTCAACGGCTGTCAACGGGGGTGTTGACAGGGGTTTCGGGGCTGTGACCTGCGGTGAAAGCGTTGTTGATGTTGGTTGTCAACGTGTCAACGCTGTCGAGGAGTTCGGTGGCGCGGGGGTGG